>DATAAG010000864.1:0-5327 GCA_036260235.1 Longimicrobium sp. | reverse complement strand
CGGCCGGCGCTCCCCAGTCCACGAGAGAGGACAGTGAGGCGTGCCGGCTCCCTCCGGATAACGCCTCCGGACATCGAAGGCGAGGACCTGAAACGCGCGTTTGTAGCACCGGCGCATGCCCGACCCCGCGGCGTGCGCCGGCCGTCTTTCGTGGAAGTCGAAAGGCCGCAGCGGCTTACGTTTTTCCGCCACGAACGGGCGTTTCGAGACTCTGGCGCGCGCCGTGGACGCGCACTATGATGCGCCCCGCAAACCCATTCACACTGTGAACGCCACGCCGCCCCACCCCGCGCTCCGGGGCCGGCCGACTGCGTTCCGCGTTTCCCCTGGTCCGGCGAAGGAGGCGGATCCACACACGGCGGGCAGTACCCCGGGAGCGCGTCAGCAGGACCTTGCAGTCCATCCTTCCCGGCTGCAGTAAGGACCCGGGACCTCAACGAGAAACGGCAAACCCGTCGAAAGGCGGGGACGCAAAGCTACGAGGCTACAGCTGGGCCGTGCCCTGCCATGCCAGTCGAGCCGCCTACTGAGACGACCCCACATGTTCCCTCACAACCTCGCTTTTCGCGCCGTGCGCGGCGCCGCCTTCGTGCTGGCCGTAACCGCCGCCGCCGCGCCGCAGGACGCGCAGGCGCAGCGCCGCCTGCTGGGCCGCCCCGTGGCTTACGCAGCCACCGGCATGGTTTCCAGCGACCGCGCCTTCGCGCGCGACGAAGGCCGCGAAGAGAGCCGTGAATCCGCCCTGCTGCCCGTCCCGGTGGAGGGCATCAGCCGCGACCAGTTGCGCGACACCTACAACGCGGCGCGCTCGCAGGGGCGCACCCACCACGCCATCGACATCCATGCGCCCCGCGGCACGCCGGTGATCGCCGTGGCGGACGGCACCATCCGCAAGCTGCACAGCGGCGCCCGCGGAGGGCTTTCCGTCTACCTGCTGGACGACGACGGCGCCACCCGTTACTACTACGCGCACCTGGACGGCTACGCGCAGGGGCTGCACGAAGGCCAGCGCGTGGAGCGCGGAGAGGTGATCGGCTACGTGGGCGACACCGGCAACGCCTCGCCGGGGGACTACCACCTGCACTTCTCCGTCGCCATCCTGGACAACCCGTCCCGCTGGTGGGAGGGGCGCAACCTGAACCCCTACGTGCTGCTGCGCCAGCCGCCGGCGCGCTGACGGACGCGCGCTGACGACGGCGCCTCCGGCCTGTTTTCCGCCCCGTCCGGCAGCCCCCGGACGGGGCGGATCGCGGTCCGGCTACCCCGGGGGCGCGCCGGCTCTTCCGTCGGCGCCCCTTGACCGGGCGCCGCCCGGCCGCAGGTTGACGGGGATGATGCAGTTCCCTTTGCCCGGCGCGCTGCCGATGCAGATCGAGAACCTGTCCGTCACCCTCTCCGTGCTGTCGGCGATGGTGACGCCGGCGGTGCTCATCCTGGCCAGCAGCTCGCTCATCCTGGCCACCTCCAATCGCCTGTCGCGCGCCGTCGACCGCACCCGCACCCTTTCCGAGCGCGTGGCGGACCTGGCGAAGGAGCCGGAGGACCGGGCGATGCTGGCGGAGGAGCGGACGCTGCTCTTCGACCAGCTGGGCCGCACCGCGCGCCGCGCCAAGCTGCTCACCCGGGCCATGACGCGGCTCTACACGGCGCTGGCCGTCTTCATCGCGACGAGCGTGTGCATCGGGGTGGTGGCGGTGGTGGGGGTGCCGTACGCGTGGGTGGCCCTGGCGATGGGACTGGTGGGCGCCGTGCTGCTCTTCTGGGCCAGCCTGCTGCTGATCGTGGAGTCGCGCATCGGCCTGACGGCGGTCTTCGACGAGATGGAGTTCGTGCAGGCCCTTGGCCGCCACTACGCTCCGCCCGAGAACCCGGCCGACCGCCCCGGCCCGCGCATCCCCTGGCGCCGCTGAGCCCGGGAGATTCATTCATCCCTGACCACATCATCCACCATGGGCGCAACGTACAGCAACGTCACCCTTCGCGGACCCTCCCAGGAAGAGGTGGCGGCGGCCGTCGCCGAAGCGGGAATGGCGGCGGTGGTCTCGCCCACGGACCAGGGGGTGACCGTGGTCTACGACTGCCGCTGCGAGGAGGATCCCGACGTGCTGCCGGCGGTCACGCGCTGGCTGTCGCGGCGCTTTGGCTGCGCGGCGTGGGGCGTGTACGTGTTCGACAGCGACGTGGTGGCGTACGTGCTCTGCCGCGGCGGCGATGTGGTGGACGAGTACGACTCCGCGCCGGGGTATCCCCACGTGAGCGGTCCGCCGCGCGGGGGGAACGCGGCCCTCCTCTGCCGGGAGATGCAGCTCCAGCCGGCGAACGTGGCGGAGGTGGAGCGCATCCTCCGCACCACCCGCAAGGAGGGCGACTACCTGTTCGAGGAGCGGCGCCACGGCGACCTGATGCTGGAGCTGGGGCACCCCGACCTGGCGTGGGCCACGCGCCACAGCGACTTCTGGATGGACGAGCCGCTGCCGGAGGGATACGAGCCCGAGCAGTTCCAGGTCATCGGCGACGACACCTGTCCGGACCCGTATCCCTTCGAGGCAGACTTCCGGGAGCCGTAGGCCGGCGCGGGCGCGAATCGCCGGCGCGGTGAGCGGCCACTGCCCGGCGTCGCGTGAGCGCTTTCCGTGGATTCCGATCGCGCCGGATCCGGATCAGCTCGCCATGCTCTCCAGGCCGCGCGGCGAGGTGGTGGAGTGGTCGGCGACGTCGCGGGCGCCGGAGGAGCGGGCGCAGTGCGCGCAGCAGTAGAAGGTGCCGTTGGCGTCCACCCCGTGGCCCACCACCTTGCACCCGCAGTTCGCGCAGACCGGCGCCAGCCGGTGGATGGCGCACTCGAAGCTGTCGAACACGTGCCGCTTGCCGGCCGTGATCACCTCGAACGACAGGTAGTAGTCGTTCCCGCACACCTCGCACTTCGCCATCGTCGCCTCCCCTGGTTGGCCGGCGGTCCGTCCGCCGGGCCGCGGGGGCGCTGCATCCGCCGGGCCACGCCGTTACGGGGTGCGTGACAGCACCAGATCCGGCTCGCCGGGGATGCGCATGGTCACCGTGCGCGCGTCGGGCGAAAAGACGAAGGCGAAGCCCGGCGGCAGCCCCTCGAAGCGGAACTCGGTGGAGGAGAGCGGCGTGGCGACCACGGTGTCGCCGTCGTTCGCCGTGGCGCGCAGGCCGCCCGACACGCGCTCGAAGCGGATGCGCAGCGGCGTCCCCGGCGAGGCGTACTCCCCCGCCAGGCGGTCCAGCGCCGCCGCCTCCAGCGCGATCGACTCCGCCATGCTGATCACGAAGGGCGGGCGCTGGATGCGCTGCACGCACGAGGTGTCCAGCCCCCGCGCCGACCCCTGCTGGTAGAAGCGCAGGATGATGGGGTCCATGCACGCCGCCGCGCCGCGCATGCCGTTGTAGCTGTGGCCGGCGTGCGGCACCACCACGTGCACCCCGTTGGGGAGCGCCTGCAGGGCCCGCTCGGCCCAGCGCGGCGGCGTCACGGGATCCAGCGCGCCGGAGACCAGGAGGGTGGGGATCTCCAGGCGCACCAGCGCGTGGTAGTCCGCGGGGGGCGAATAGCGGGGCCAGCCGCGGCACGCCGCCGTCTGCTGGCGCACGCGGTAGTCGCCCAGGAAGGTGCGGCCGTTGTCGCGCGCGGCGGCGGCGCTGTCGATGAAGGCCACGTCCTCGCTGCAGGTGACGGAGAGGGTGAGCCCCCACCAGATCCCCTCCGCCGCGTTGCGCCGGTCCATCAGCGCCAGCCGCGCCGCCGGGCGAAAGTCGCCCTCCCACGCGCGGTGGACGACGAAGGGCGTCATGCTGGCCAGCGCGGGCTCGTACAGCAGCTTGCGGATCATGTCCGCGAAGGCGTCGCGGGTGAGCGTGAGCCGCAGGCGCGCACCGGACTGCGGATCCACGATCTCCGCCGCGGCGGGCCTCGACTCCAGCCGCTCCGCCACCTGCCGCAGCTCCCTCGCGGGGTCGGGGAACGCCGCGTGGCAGGCCGCGTCCACCCGGCACTCCGCGAACAGGCCCGCCAGCGCGGCCTCCACGTCCTGCGCATACGCCGCCGGCTGCAGGTAGCCGGGCGGCACCACCCCCTGCAGCACCGCCGAGCGCACCCGGTGCGGGTACGTGCGCATGTACACCTGCGCCGCGCGGGTGCCGTACGATCCGCCCCACAGGTCCAGCCGCTCGTACCCCAGCGCGGCGCGCACGGCGTCCACGTCGTGCGCCAGCTCGGGATAGCCGTAGCGCGTCAGGTCCGCCCGGCCCCGCAGCTCGTCCAGGCAGCGCGCCACCGCGGCCGGCGGAAAGTAGTCGCCCAGGTACGACTGGGGATCGGCGGGGTCCCGCAGCCGGCACTGCAGCGGCGCGGATCGGCCGGTGCCGCGCTGGTCCACGAAGAGCAGGTCGCGATCCTCCCGCAGCGCGGCGAACTGCCGGGCGAAGCCTCCCGCCATGGGCGTGGACGGCTGCCCGGGCCCGCCCGCGAAGAAGATCACCGCCTCGCGGGCGCGTTCGGGAGCGCGCGCGGGGAGGACGATCACGTTGAGCGCGATCGTCCGCCCGCCCGGCTGCTCCCGGTTCTCCGGCACCGTCACGGTACCGCAGCGCGCGCCCGGGAGGTCGTCGCGGCAGGGGTGCTCGATGAACGCCGGGGCCTGTGCGGCCGCGGGCGCGGGGAGCGCCAGCGCGGCGGCGAGCGCGGCGGCGCGGGCCAGGGAGCGCGGCGGCATGGGCATCCTCCGGAGGGGGAGAGCAACGGTGGCGACCCGTTTGGATGCGGTCCGGATACGAATGGTTGAGGGTCGTTCGCCCGCCCGTTCCGTGCAACGGCTGCCCCGGCGGCCGGCCGGGGAGAGTGATGGCGATGCGATCGACCTTGCGGCAGCGCGCCTCCAGGCGCGGTTCCGCAATCAGGTCGCCGCGTCGCCGCAACGACTGCGCGCTGTCCGCCTTCGCGGACAGCACTTACGGGGTTCTCCTGCGCTGCTCCGGGAACGCGAGACCGTTCGCCGCATGCGCCGCGGCGACCGGCGCCCGAGTGCAGGACGCCGGAAACCTGATTATGATACCAGATCCGGGAAAAGAAAGAACCTCACGCAGAGTCAGCAGAGGGAGCAGAGTTGTCCCGTGCACAGGGCAAACTCTGCTGACTCTGCGTGAGGCATTCTTTTTCAGGATTCGGTATGATCTCGACTTTATCCAAAAGTGAACAAAGGGTGGCAGGCAAGTTGCGCGCATGAGCTTGCATTCTTCGGCCAAGAAGAGGAGCAAGTCATGAACGAACTGCCTGCCACCGTAGGTCGGGTGCTGGAGAGCTTCTC
>DATAAG010000863.1:0-9777 GCA_036260235.1 Longimicrobium sp. | reverse complement strand
GACGCCCCGGTCGGCCAGCTTGAGCACCGCGTACGCGATCACCGGCTTGCTGAGCGACGCGGCCTCGAAGACCGTCCCGGCGCCCACCGCCGCGGAGCCGGCGCCGTCCACCACGCCGAACCCACGCGCCCACGCCAGGCGCCCGCCCTCCACCGTCGCGATCGCCAGCCCGGGAACGCCGCCGCTGTCCATCAGCGCGGGGAGCGTGCGCTCCAGCGCCGCGCCCCAGGAGCGGCCGGCGTCCACGGCGCGCGGGGAGAGATCGGCGGCAGGCGTCGCGGCGGCGCACCCGCCCAGCGCGAGCACGGCGAGCGCGGCCTTCAGGGATGGCGCCGGAGGGAGCGCCCTGCGGGAGATGGCGGATAGCGGCATGATGGGTCCTGGGCGGAATGGATGGTTCCGCTCTGACGGGCCGGCCCCTCCTTTGGTTTGCATGCCGCGTACGCACCCGCAGGGGCCAGCGGCCCTCATCCTGCTTCGCGGTCGCGTCATGGCCGAGCCCATCGTGGAACTGGAGAGCCGCTGCGTGACCGCCGGCGGATGGAAGGCGCACGTGCGCGTCGCGGAGCACGCCACGGGGCCGCCGGTGGTGCTGGTGCACGGGCTGGTGATCAGCAGCCTGTACATGGTGCCCACGGCGCGCGAGCTGGCGCCGTACTTCCGCGTCTACGCTCCGGACCTCCCCGGCTTCGGCCTGAGCGACAAGCCGCGGCGCGTGCTCTCCGTACCGGAGCACGCGGCGTGGCTGGCGGGGTGGATGGGGGCGATGGGGCTGGCGCGCGCCGCGTTCGTGGGCAACTCGTTCGGCTGCCAGGTGATCGCGCACCTCGCGGCGGGGCACCCGGAGCTCGTCTCGGCCGCCGTGCTGGCGGGGCCGACGATCGATCCGCACGCCCGGAGCGCGCCGCGCCAGATCGGCCGCTGGCTGGTGGACTGGACACGGGAGCGGCCGTCGCTGGCCCCGGCGCACGTGCGCGACTACTGGCACGCCGGCATTCCCCGCGCGCTGGCCACCTTTCGCCTGTCGCTGGAGGACCGCATCGAGGAGCAGCTGCCGCGCGTGCAGGCGCCCACGCTGGTGGTGCGCGGCGCGCGCGACCGCATCGTCCCCGCGTACTGGGCGCGCGAGGCGGCCGCCCTCCTCCCCCGCGGCCGGTACGCAGAGGTGCCCGGCGGCCCGCACTGCGTCAACTACACCACGCCCCGCCGCTTCGTCCGGCTGATCCGCGCGTTCCTGGCCGAGTGCCCGTGATCCCGACAGGGCGAACAGCACTCACGCAGAGCAGCAGAGCAGCAGAGAAACGGAGCAGCAGAGAACTGACGACGTCCTCTGCTCCTCCGCCTCTCTGCTGCTCTGCTGTTCTGCGTGAGATTACCGTTCCCTTCGGGGGCTGGAGCGGTGATCCTACGGCGTCGCGGCGGGGATCTCGATGATGGTGCGGCCGCCGGGCTGCCTGGACGCGCGGGTGTCGAAGCTCCGGGTGAGCGCAGGGCCCCGCGGGTTCAGCGGGAGCTCGTGCACGCTGGTCTGGTGGGATTCGCCGTACCGGAGCGTCGCCGCCACCACCACGCGAAGCTCGCCCGCGCCGGTGACGGCGAAGTCCACCTCCCGCACCACTTCCTCCCCCGCCCGCGCCGCCCCCGTCCACGTCACCGCCCCGTCCGGCAGCGACAGCCCGCTCTCCGCGCCGATCTCGATCGTCAATGACGGCGCGTCCACCGAGGGACGCGCCACGACCCGCACGCGCCGCCGTCCCGGCCCGGGGTCCGGCAGGGGAACGATCTCCACGTCCACCGGGGCCGCGATCTTTCCCTCCGCGCGGGTCAGGCGGAGGGTCCGCGGCTCCGGCATCTGCGCGTCCGCCGCGCCGGCGGCGGCCAGGGCGAGCAGGCAGGGATAGAGCAGCGTCCGTTTCATCGGGCCTCGGGGTGAGCGGGGTGATCGGGAATCATTCAATATCGCGCGAGCAAGGTAAAGGTGCCCTGGTGGGCGTTGCGGTCGCCCAGGCGGGCGCTGCCGGAGGCGCTCCAGCTGCGCACCTCCACCCGGTAGTAGCCGGCCGGCAGGCGCACGGAGATGCGCTCCGTGTCGCCCACGCCGTTCACCGCGTTGGAGTGCGCCACCATCTCGCCCTCCGCGTCGTACAGGTACAGGTCCAGGTCCGCCCGGGTGGGCTCGCGCGCGTCCGTGATCTTCAGGGTGATGGTCGTCTGCCGCGCCTCCGGCAGCCGGAACCAGTAGTGCGCCGACGAGCCCCACAGGTTGGCGCGGCGCGACCGGCGGCTGTCCACCGAGCCCGTGGCCGCCGTCCCCGAGGCCAGCGGCTCCGGGAACGGCTCCGGCGCCCGCGGCTCCTGCCCCGGCGCGTAGCGGATGTCGCGGAGCGACAGCCCCTCCTCCAGCAGATCGTTCTGCTTGGTGAGCGTCGCCAGCACGTTGGCAAAGCGCAGCAGGTACGCGTCCGGCTCCTTCCCCAGCTCCGTGAACGCCGTCCACAGCGGGGTGAACCCCAGCGCCAGCGGGTCCTGCTCCTCCGGCCCGTCGTCGTACCAGTCCCACAGCAGCGAGCTCACCGAGTGCTCGCTCCAGATGCCGGGGCGGTCGCCGGAGCGCACGTTCTCCTCCAGGTCCACCGACAGCAGCACCACCTGGCGGCCGCGCAGCGCGCCGGTGTCGATGTAGTGCGCGCTCCCCGTGGTCGCCGCGCCGAAGAAGTTGCTCCACCCCTCCGACCAGGCCAGCCGCGGGTCCAGCTGCTCGCCCATGGCGTGGCTGCCGCCGGGGCTGGACTCGCGGGAAAAGCTGGTCATCAGGAAGTGCCCGTACTCGTGGGCGATCACGTGGTCGTCGTACTCGTCGCTGTCGCGCGCGCGCCGGCCGTTGATGAACGCGGTCTTCTCCTTGAACTGGAAGAAGGTGCCGCCGGAGTAGGCGGTGTCCCAGCGGATCTCCACCGGCGGCAGCGCCACCTCGGGCGCCGCGCTGCGCACCAGCGAGTTGGCCCGCCAGATGGTGACGGCGATGTTGAACGCCCCCGCCACGCGCGTGCTGTCCGTGGCCAGCAGGTCGCGCTGCACGTCGCGCCGCGGCTGCGCCGTCATCACGGGGGAGACGATGGACCACTCCGCGCGGTCGTCCGGGCGCACCACGGTGGCGTTCTCCGTCTGCGCCAGCGCCCGCACGTACGCCTGCGTGGCGCGGCGCACGGGGACGGCGACGGCGTAGCCGCCCTTCTCGTCCGTGAACCCGCTCCCCAGCACCGTGCGCGAGGGCGTCGCGACGATCTCCACCTTGATCCCCGCCGCCGGCGTCCGCACCGGCGCGTCCAGCTCCAGCCCGTTGCGCCCCGCCGGGATCTTCTCGTACAGGATGGTCCCCCGGAACGTCGACGTCTGCGCCGCCGCCGGCCGCGCCCACGCCACGCTCGCCCCGATGAACAGGATGAACAGCGCCAAGCGCCAGGCCGCGCGCGCTCGAGCCGCGGCGGCGCTCGTGGAGGTGCGGATGATCGACGTCGGGGAAGCGGCCACGGAAGGGAAGGGAGCCGGTGGAGTGATACGGCGGGGCGATGCAGACCCTGTAATCTGCCGTCCCGCGTCTCCGTGTCAACCGATGGCTGCTCGCCGGCGGCGCGCCGGGTGTCGCGGACCTCCTCGCGAGACCGGCAGGATTCGATCGTCATCCTGGACCGCGGCTCCTGAACGCCTCCGGAGTCGCCGTCCTCGCCCCGCTGCCACACCTGATCCGCGGGGTTCGGAGGCACCCTCTCAGCCTCAGGATGACAGCACGGGACAGGACGGCGCCGTCAGCGCGCGGCGTGTGCCGAACGCGGCGCCGATCCGCCCTCCGGTCCGCGGCGGACGTGGAAGTGGCACTTGGGATGTGGCCCACGGTCGCACGCTTCGAGGACGGGCGCCGCGGTCAGCTCGGCCAGCAGCGCCTCCACCGCCTTGCAGATCAGCGGCTGCCGTGGCACCAGCGTTCCCACCGGGCAGCAGACCGCGGTGATCCGCCAGCCCTCGCCGTCCTTCTCCACCCCGCCGATGCCGCCCAGGGTCTTCAGGAAGGCGGAGGCGGCCTCCACCCGCTCGCGCAGGGCGCCGCGCGGGGGCGGCCCGCCCGCGGCGAGGCCCCGGCCCGCCGCGCGCAGCAGCCGCTCCAGCTCCGCGGGCGTGGTCTCGTGCTCCAGCAGCGCCAGCAGCTGCACCAGCAGCGGCAGGTAGGCGCGCGAGATCTCCGCTTCGCCCGTGTCCGTCAGGCGGTACTCGTGCGCCGGCTTTCCCACGCCGCGCCGCACCACCTGGTAGCGCACCAGCCCCTCCGCCTCCAGCCGGTCCAGGTGCGCGCGCACCGCGTTGCGGCTGATCCCCAGCCGGGGCGCCAGGTCGCTGATCGTCGCCGCCGACACGCACAGCAGGCGCAGGATCTCGCCCCGCGTGTCGCGCGCTTCCCGTGTTTCGTCCGTCCGCATCACGATGTGCTCCGGCGAATATGCCAACCGTTTTCTTGGCATACTTGTTGATGCGCCGTGCGCGGCAACATGCACGCCAGCCGGCGTGCCCTGCGTCCCCTCCCAGGAGGTGAGACATGCGCCGTTCCGCCGGTCTCGCGATGGTGCCGCTGCTGGCCGTCGCGACCCTCTCGTCGTGCGAGTACGTGCGGCTGCTGCGGCCCAGCGTGCTCAAGCAGCTCAACCCCGACGTCGTCCGCCTGGTGAACGAGCTCCCCGCCGTGGATGATCCCAACGGCCGCATCGTGGCGCGGCTCTTCGCGCACGGAGGGCTCTCGCACGCACGGCAGGGGAGGGACGGCGTGTACCGCGACGTGGTGACCATCCCGAAGAACCAGTTCATCTGGCGCCCGGCCATCATCCGCATGCCGCGCGGCGGCGAGCTGGAGCTGGAGGTGCACAACGCCGACCAGAACCTGCACGCCATCTTCGCGCCCAGCATCCCCGAGCGCCAGGCGATGATGCTGCCGATGCACACCGCCGGCCGGGTGCGCATCCGCCTGGACCAGCCGGGGCTGTACTGGTTCGGCTGCCCGATCTCCAACCACGCTGGGCGGGGGATGCTGGGGCTGATCATGGTGGGCGGAGAGGTGCCCGCGGAAGCGAAGCTGGACCGTCCTCGGCAGCGGCGTCCCTGAACGGGGAGGAACGACCATGAGCCATCATCATCATTCCGGCGACCTGCGTCTCGCCGCCTTCCTGGCCGCGGGGGCGCTCCTCCTTGCCGCCTGCGGCGTGCAGACCCGCTACCCCGTCACCCAGCAGGCCGTGCCGTTCTCGTCGATGAACGAGTCGCGGGTGGGCGCGGCGCCCCCCGTGGCGCAGGGGGTCACCTCCGAGCGCATCGCCCGCGCCCGCGGCGAGCCGCAGAACTGGCTCACCTACTACGGCGCGTACGACGGGCAGCGGTACAGCTCGCTGGACCAGATCAACACCGGCAACGTCGCCCAGCTGCGCCCCGCGTGGATCTTCCAGACCGGCGTCATCGGGCTGGTGGCCAACCCCGCCACCTACTCGTTCGAGGCGGCGCCCATCGTGGTGGACGGGGTGATGTTCGTCTCCGGGTGGGACGGCTACCTGTGGGCGCTGGACGCCACCAGCGGACGGCTGCTCTGGCAGTACCGCCACGCCATCCCCCTGGACGTGCCGCTCTGCTGCGGCAACGTGAACCGGGGCGTGGCGGTGGCGCGGGGGAAGGTCTTCATGGCCACGCAGAACGGGCAGCTGGTGGCGCTGGACGCCACCAACGGCCGTCCCGTGTGGCAGCAGACCTTCGTGGACGTGCGGGCGGGGGAGAGCGCGACGATGGCGCCGCTGGTGGTGAAGGACCTGGTGATCGTGGGCAGCTCCGGCGCGGAGTACGGGGTGCGCGGGCACATCGACGCGTTCGACCTGGAGACGGGCGCCCGGCGCTGGCGCCGCTACAACGTCCCACGCCCGGGCGAGCCCGGCGGCGACAGCTGGGGCCCCGGCGACGCGTGGGCGCGCGGCGGCGGCACGGCGTGGATCACCGGGACGTACGACCCCGAGCTGGACCTGCTCTACTGGGGGACGGGGAACCCGGGGCCGGACTTCGACGGCAGCGTGCGCCCCGGCAACAACCTGTACACCAGCTCGGTGGTGGCCATCGACCCCGACGATGGGAGCCTGCGCTGGCACTACCAGTGGACGCCCCACGACGTGTGGGACTACGACGGGGTGAACGAGAACATCCTCTTCGAGCAGGACGGGCGCCGGCTGCTGGCCCACTTCGACAAGAACGGGTACCTGTTCATCCTGGACCGCACCGACGGGCGCTTCGTGCGGTCGGCGCCGTTCGGCCGGGTCACCTGGGGCGAGATCGACTCCCGCACGGGGCAGGTGACGGTGCGGCAGATCCCCACCCCGGAGGGAGCGCACATCTGCCCGGGCCCCGCGGGACTCAAGGAGTGGCCGCACGCCGCGTACAGCCCGCGCACGCGGCTGCTCTACACGCCGGTGGTGGAGGCGTGCGGCACCTTCAAGCTCGTCCCCACCGAGTTCGAGGAGAGCATGCCGTACTGGGGCGGCGACGTGCAGCTGGACCAGGAGCAGTGGGGGCACGTCAAGGCGTTCGACCCTGCCACCGGGCGCGAGGTGTGGTCGTGGCGCGCGGAGCACCCCATCCTGGCCTCCCTGCTGACCACCGCCGGGGACCTGGTGTTCGCGGGCGAGCCCAACGGGAACTTCCACGCCTTCGACGCGCGCAGTGGGCGCGTGCTGTGGACCTTCAACACCGGCAGCGGCATCCACAGCAACCCGGTCACCTACAGCGTGAACGGCAAGCAGTACGTCGCAGTCCCCACCGGCTGGGGCGGATGGGTGGAAGGCTACGCGCCCGAGATGTACGGCGCCCCCCGCGGCAACGCGCTGGTCGTCTTTGCGCTGCCTTGAGAAGTGGGTGAAGACTCGCCAGGTCCGTGTCACGCGGCGAAGGGGAGCGGCAGAGGGAGCGCCGGGATCGGTTCCTCCACTCCCCCGCTCCCGGCCGCGGCAGGCGCTCTGCGCGCAGGCGAAGCGCCTCCGGGTGGACCTCCCGGGGGCGCTTCCCGTGATCCGGCCGCACTCCTTTACCGCGCCGCGCCGGCGTCGCCGCCGCAGGGGAGCGGAAGTTCGGCCCCGCGGCAGCGGAAGAAGATGGGGCTGGTCCAGCCGCGGTCCTGCTGGTGGTATCCTGCGTCATGGCCGTTCTCGTCCGGCACGTCGCGCGAGTGGCGGCGCGTGTTCTCGTGCTCCACCACCAGGAAGTACGAGACGTACGGCCATTCCCCGAGAACGCCTTCGGCCTCGGCGTAGCTGCCGGACACCTCCAGCGGGCGCGCCCCCCCGGCGAAATCGTCGTTGAAGACGTACCGCACGAACTGCCAGGGATCGGGCGGTGGCTCGCCGTCCGTCACGCCCTGCCGCACCTCCTCCTTCTCCTCCTCCAAGGGGCCGCGCACGCGCACCAGCCGCACGCGCCGGATCGGCAGCGGCGACGCCACGCGCCAGCAGAGCGTGGGCGCCGGCGGGTCCGCCGCGTCGTAGTCCACCCGGTCGCCCATGATGACGCGCCCGCCGTCCTGGAGCGGGTGCCAGAGCTCCATCAGCAGGCGGTGTCCGCTGGTGGCGAAGGTGTGGCGCGCGCGCAGGGCGTCGAAGATCCCGTCGCGCGAGTGCTCCTCCGCCAGCACGGCCGTGAGCGCGCCCCACACGAAGCTCCCCGGCCGTCCCGCGTGGCTGTCGGACCCGGCCACCACGCCGTAGATGCCGCCGTACTTGAGGCCGTTCACGTATCCCGCCAGCTCGTCGGGCTGACCGTAGTATCGCGAGTGCGGGCGCCACTCGCGGAGGTACATGCCGTCCTCCGCAGCCTCGGCCGTCGTCCCGTCCGCGATGAGCTCGCCGTCCTCCTGCGGGCTCTCGTGATTGCCGTGCAGGGGCGAGTACACCTGCGCCAGCGGCACGTAACGCTCCTGCTCTTCCGGGGTGACCGCCCCCGTGCAGTCGTCGCACTCAGCGTTGATGTTCCACCAGTTGCTGCACATCAGGTCGTGCGGCACCACCATGAACCGCGGCTCCACGCTTCCCTCGTCGCGGCGGATGAGCTCCCGGTGCAGCTTCCACGTCTCGTCGCTGTCCGGATGCTTCCACGTGGGAAGGAAGGGGTGCAGCAGCACGTTCCAGTCGCGCCCCAGGACGATGCGGTGGCCGTCGGCGTTGGTTTCGAAGGTGGAGTCATCCTCGTCGCCGCTGGCCGTGGAGGTCCACTCGAACGCGGGAAGGGTGACGAAGCCGGGGCGCTGCGCCGCGTTCACGCGGGCCGCGATGTCGCGCCACGACACGGCCCCGGCGAACGGCCACGGCGGCGCGTCGTGCGACGTGAGCGCCGCCCAGTCCAGGAACGCGGTTTCGCGGGCGTACGCCAGCAGGTTCACGGGCTCGCCCGTGCCGTCGCAACGCCACGAGTGCACGTGGTAGTCCCCCCACAGCACCTGCCGCGCCGGCGCCTCCGCGGCCACCAGGATCGGCCCGGTAGAGAACTCCGATCCCAGGGCCCGCACGGTGAAGCGGTGGAACCCCGCGGTGTGCAGCGTCACCGCCACCGATGCGGCACCGTCCTCGTCGGCCCCGAGAGTGACGGCGGCAGGGAAGCCGGCGGCGGGGTCGGTGCACGAGAGCTGGAGGGTGCCCCGCCAGCCGTGCACCCGGTTGTCCACGTCGTCCAGCACCGCGAGCCGCAACTGCACCGGAAGCCCCGCCTGCGCCTGCGAGGGCGCCACGGCGTGCACCACGCTGGCCGCGGTCGGCAGCATCCACCCGCCCCGCACGTCGTTCACGACCTGCCACTCGCGCGCGTGGCCGCTCCCACCGGTCCGGCGCCGCCCCACCGCCGCCACGAAGGCGTGCTCGTTCGCGTTGCTGGCGATCCCGCCGGGGTTGCGCGCGGCCGCCGAGCAGGCGCGGCGGACAGCCACGGTGAACCGGTCCCCGGGCCGCACCTCCGCGAGCGCGTGGACCGGGATCACGCGGAACTGCGGGTTGGAGATCCGCGGCGGCGCCATCTTCCACACCCCTTCCGTGGTCAGCGCGGGATCGGCGGACAGCTCCACGTGGTTTGCCTCGCCGGCGTCGGCCACCTGCAGCCCCAGTGCTCCCGACGTCCACGCGTCCAGGTACAGCGCGAGCAGGGATTCGTGCTCCGCCGCATCCTCCTCGCCGCCTCGGCCGGCGAGCCTGTCCTCCAGCGGCGACGGGTCCATCAGGAGGAAGTTGGCGCGGATGAACACCACGTCGCCCGGAGACAGCGGCGGGCCGCCGTGCACGTAGGTGACCTGGAAGTCCAGCCCCCATTCCTTCGGCGCCTGCACGTCCTGGTTCCACCCGAAGTCCACCGGCACGTCATGGGGGGTGATGCGCAGCGCGGGGGCGGTCCCCGCGACCGGGGCGTGCAGAGGCACGCCGGGTTCTGTCTGTGTGTCCATGGAGCGATGCCCGGAAGAGGATGAACGGAGAAACGGATGAACGGCGCGCCGGTGCGGACGGGAAAGAGGGGTCCGGAAGGGAGAGCGGGCGCACAACTCCGCACCGCACGGGGAATGCCGTGCCCGGACCGCCCGGCGCGATGCGCGGAAGATGAAGCCGTGATTCGGTTTGCGCGAGGCGGCGGGGTGAACGCGAGGCGTTTTCCGGGGCGGGCGTGCCCCACCTGCGACGCCGGTTCCGCCGCCCGCGAGGGCAGCGGGTGGACGCCCAGTGGCGAAGCGCC
>DATAAG010000862.1:0-1573 GCA_036260235.1 Longimicrobium sp. | reverse complement strand
CGGCGGGCGCGCGGCAGCTGATCGTCTACCACCTGCGCGCGGCGGGCGGGCGGGTGCGGGCGCACGGGTTCGCGCTGGATCCGCGCCCACTGGCCGCGCCCGTCCTGCGCGAGGCGCTGCGCGGCCCGCCGCTGCTGCCGGCCACCCTGCGCCCCGGCTTCACCAACGAGAACGCCCTCACGGTCGTCGTGGCGGACGCCGCGGGCGAGGTGGTCTTCCGCTCGCCCGCCGCGGTCTCCGTGCGCCGCGGGCGCGACGGGGGGTGGATGGACGCCAAGGTGGGCTCGCTGAACCCGCAGCCCGTGGCGCCCGGCATTCTCGTGGAGGGGATGGGCGGCCTGCTGTCGGGCCTCACGGCGCGCGTCTCCGTGCGCCCCGCCGTGGCGGCGGAGACGGTGAGCGACCGCGGGCCGGCGTCGCGCGTGCCCATGCTGCTGGCCGTCTTCGGCCTCACGCTGGCGCTCTTCGCCGTGGCCCTGGTGCAGCTGCGGCGGCAGCAGGAGCTGGTGCGCCTGCGCGACGACTTCGTGAGCGGCGTCTCGCACGAGCTGCGCACGCCCCTGGCGCAGATCCGCCTGTTCGCGGACCTGCTGGAGACCGGGCGGCTGCACGATCCCGCCCAGCGCGCCCGCTCGGTGCGCATCATCAACGAGGAGTCGCGCCGGCTGACGTACCTGGTCGAGAACATCCTCCACTTTTCCCGCGGCCAGCGCGGCGCCAGCCGCCTGTCCCTGCACCCGGTGCAGGTGGGGACGCTCGTGCGGGAGATCGTGGACGCGTTCGCCCCCCTGGTGCGCGACGCGGAGCTCGTCGTGCGCGCGGAGCCGGGGGTGGTGGCCCGCATGGACCCGGACGCCTTTCGCCAGGTGCTGCTGAACCTGCTGGACAACGCGGCCCGCTACGGTCCCCGGGGGCAGACGGTGCAGGTGGGGATGGCGATCGCCGGGTTCGCCGTCCGGGTGTGGGTGGAGGACGAGGGGCCCGGCGTGCCGGCCGAGGACCGCGTGCGCATCTGGGAGCCGTACCGCCGGCTGGAGCGCGACGCGGAGTCCGCCACCGGGGGGAGCGGCATCGGCCTGGCCGTGGTGCGCGACCTGGTGGAGCTGCATGGGGGCCGCGTGTGGGTGGAGGACGCGCCCGCTGGCGGCGCCCGCTTCGTGGTGGAGATCCCCGGCGCCGCGTACGCCGGCCCCGCGGGCGACCCGGCGCCCGCGGCGCGACCCGCGGCGGTGGAGGCGCGATGAGCCGCATCCTGGTGGTGGAGGACAACGCCAACCTGGCGTACGGCCTGGCGACGAGCCTGGAGCTGGAGGGGCACGAGGTGGTGCTGGCGGAGGACGGCCCGGCCGGCCTGCGCGCCGCGGGGGAGCTCCCGCCGGACCTCGTCATCCTGGACCTGATGCTCCCGGGGATGGACGGCTACCGCGTGCTGTCGTCCCTGCGCGAGCGGGGCGCCTCCGTCCCCGTGCTGATCCTCACGGCCCGGGGGGAGGAGGCGGACAAGGTGCTGGGATTTCGCCTGGGCGCGGACGACTACGTGACCAAGCCCTTCGGCCTGGCGGAGCTGCTGGCG
>DATAAG010000861.1:0-2168 GCA_036260235.1 Longimicrobium sp. | reverse complement strand
CACCCCATCACCCATCACCCATCACCCATCACCCCATCACCCCATCCCCGCCTCCGGCGGCACCGTGGCGGGACGGGTGAGGCGGAGCAGGCTCACGCGGCGCTCGTCCGTCTCCTCCACGCGCAGCTCCATCTCGCCGTCGGGGCCGCGGACGGTGACGGCGTCCCCCGGCTCCGGGACCCGGCCAAGGGTGCCGAAGACGAAGCCGCCCACCGTGTCGAACTCGTCCTCGGGAAGGTGCAGGCCGAAGCGCTCGTTCACCTCCTCGATCAGCACGCCGGCGTCGATCAGCACGTCGCCCTCGGGGGTGGACTCGAACTCCGGCTCCACCTCGTCGAACTCGTCGTTGATCTCGCCGACGATCTCCTCCAGCAGGTCCTCCAGCGTCACCAGGCCGTAGGTGCCGCCGAACTCGTCCAGCACGATGGCCAGGTGCACCGCCTGCCGCCGCAGCTCGCTGAGCAGCTCGTCCACCGGCTTGGTGTCGGGGACGAAGTAGGCGGGGCGCAGGATGGAGCGCACGTCGAACGGACCCTCCGTGGTGCCGCCCCGCTCGTGCAGCACGCGCAGCAGGTCCTTGGTGAGCACCACCCCCAGCACCGAGTCGATGGTCCCCTCGTAGACGGGGAGCCGCGAGTGGCCCTCCTCCGTGGCCACCTGCAGCAGCCGCGGCAGCGTCACCTCCACCGGCACCGCCACCATCTCCGTCCGCGGCGTCATCACCTCGCGCACCACCGTCTCGCTGATCTCGAAGACGCCGCGCAGCATCTCGCGCTCGTCCTGCTCCACCTCGCCGCCCCCGCCCTCGCCGCTCAGCTGCGTCACCAGCATCCGGAGCTCCTCCGGCGTCTGGATGAGCGGATGGAACCCCGTGGCCTGCACGCCGAACAGGCGCACGATCGCGTGCACCACGAAGTTGAGGGGCCAGGTGATGGGGGTGAGGATCCAGGCCAGCGCCTGCAGCGGCGGAACGGCCAGGTGCTCCGTGATCCACTCCGCCTTGTTGACGGCGACCAGCTTGGGCACCTGCTGCCCCACCGTGGCGTGCAGCAGCGCCACCGTGAAGAGCGCGACGAAGACCGAGACCGCCAGGGGCGAGCCGATCTTCACGCCCAGGACGCGGACGGCGCCGTCGGGAAAGAGGGGGACCAGGTACGCGCGGGCCAGCAGCACCCCCTGCCAGCCCAGGGCCACGGAGGCCAGGCTGCGCGCCACCTCCGCAGCGAACACCAGCTCCTCCAGCCGCTCCAGCGCCGGAAGCACGCGCGCGGCGCGCACGTCGCCCTGCCGTATGGCCTGCTCGATGCGGATGCGGCGAACCGCGATGAGGGCGAACTCGGCCGCCACCAGGAAGGCGTTGGCCGCGATCAGTCCCAGGATGGTGAGGAAGGAGAAACTGCTGGGGTCGGCGTCCATGGATGGCTATCGTTGCTCCGCGCCCGGGGAGCGTACCGGGCTGCGGACCGGGCCGCGGCGGGCGGATCCGGGAGGCGGACGCACGCCGCCTCCCCGCACCGCCGCTGGTGCCCGTCAGGCCGCGGCGGATTCCTGCTCCGCCCCGGCCCCCGACGCGGACGCCGCGTCGGTGTTGGCGATCACCGGGCTGCAGAAGCGCATGCCGATGGTCCCCAGCTCCTTCAGCTCCCGGTCGGTGAGCGCGGGATAGCGCTCCGCCAGGAACTCGATCGTATCCTTCATCCACTCCTCCTGCTGCTCGCGCGTGGCCTGCATGACGCCGCAGCGGTGGATGTGGCCGAACAGCTCGTTGCGCGCCTCGTCCATGGCGGTCGGGCGGCTGCTCCGGTTGCGGTCCCGGTTTCTGCTCAAAGCGCCTCCATTTCAGGTGGTACCGTCCCTCCTCGGAGGGCACGGGAATGATGCGGTGCGAAAAACGCGGAAGTATAGCGGTTTTCCCCACCCGGCGAAACGGGTTCCCGGCACAGCGCCGGTCCGGGGATTGCTCGTGTTCCACGCGTCCACCGGCGGCGCGCGCCGCCGGCAGTTCCTGATACCCCCGAGCGCGCCAAGGTGCCCCTTCGCCACGTCCCCGAACTCATCCGCACGCTCCCCGCCCGCCACGTGCGCTGGCGGGAGCTGCCGCTGCGCGCGCACCAGGCGGACTTCGGCGTCTACCGCATCCACTGGGCCGAAGGCGGCGAGGGCGAGGC
>DATAAG010000860.1:0-11518 GCA_036260235.1 Longimicrobium sp. | reverse complement strand
CGGCCGCCGTCCCGTCGAGTGGAACGACGACCGCAATGAATGATTCCGCGTCCACCGGCCGCGGACCTGGCCTTGGCTCAGGACATTGAATCTACGCCACCCATTGATTTCGGAATGCGGACCTCCTGCTGAGGCTGGTGCTTGGGGACCAGGTTGATAACCGAGTCCTCAACTCGTTAGCGAGCCGTGCGGCCGCTGGCGGTACAGGCGTCGGCAGAGCCGCTTTCTGCTCATGAGCGAGTGTCCAGACTCGGTTAGCGAGGCGTACCATCTCGCGGTCGCCACGTGCCGTTGCGAGTTCCTGTGCCCGGAGAGCGTGCCGTTCAGCGTCAGACCACGAGCGACACGCTCGGCCGGCCTCAGCAAGGTGATAGTAGACCGTCGCGGCGTGCTCTTTGTGCTCATTGGCCAGTTCGATTGCTGCACGGCTAACGCGAAGACAGTCGTTCATCGCGCCGACTCCAGCATAGCAGCGGGCCAACATTGAATGAATCAACGCCTGGATGGCAGGTTGCCCGATAACGCTCAGGCAACGATCCAGCAGAGGCATCGCCAGCGAGTAACGACCCTGTTCCAGTTGAACAAAGGCGAAATCCACTACAAAGCATGGAAACCGCGTATCCCGAAGGGGATAAAGCTCGGCAGCCCGCTCGGCATCTGCTTCGGCGGCTGCAAAATCATCAGCCGCGACTCGGAGTAACATTGAGTCGTGCAGGACATGACTTGCAAGCCACATCCCGCGCTGGAAAACGGACATGGGTACGGCTCGGGCAACCGATCCGAGCCTGACACCCCGACTCAGGGAGAAGTTCTCAACGGTAACTCTGAGGAGGACGTGGGCCGCGGTGGATTCCTGGGTGGATCCGGGAACTAAATCAGTGTACCGGCTTCGCTGCTGCGGAATCCTCAACGGTCGGGATCGGGTGTCGCTTCCGATAACCTGCCGACGTAGTGCCGATAAACTTCCGATAACTTGACTGGGCGTGCGAAAACCCCGAACGGCTGAGCCGTCCGGGGTTTCTTTGCGTCGATCAGTCGAACAGGTCCAGTTCGGCGTCGTCGGGCTTCTTTTTCCCGCGCTTGCCGGTTTCCGCGGGCGGCGGAGGAGGCGGCGGCGGTGGCTCGGGCGCGGCGGCGCGGGGTGCCTTGCCGCGCTTCGGCGGGGCGGGCGGTTCGGGGGCGACCTTCGCAGGCGGCACCTTTCCGCGCTTTGCCTCCGGCTTCGGCGCGGGCTCGGGGGTGGACGGCGGCGTGGACGCGGCGGCGGGTTTGCGGGCGCGCTTGGGTGCCGGCGCAGGCTCCGCCGCCGGCTCGGGGACTGGAACGGGCGCGGGCTTGCGCGAGCGCTTCGGCTCCGCGGCCGGCGCTGGTACGGGGGCCGGCTCGGGCGCGGCGGCTTCGGGGGCGGGCTTGCGCGTGCGGCGGGGGCGGACGATCGGCTCCTCGATGATGGCGTCTGCATCCGATCCGGCCGCATCCGCGGCGTCGGCGAAGAGCTCGCCTTCCTCGGCTACGGCGACGGCGGGGGCGGCGTCTTCATCGACCGCGGCAGCTTCCGCGGGGGATGGCGTGGCCCCGCCGCCTCCCCCGTTATCATCGCCACCACCGTCGTCATCGCCGCGGCCGTCGTCATCCCCGCCGCCCTCGCCGGCATCGCCACCGCGGCCCTCGCCGCCCTCAGCCGATGCGTCGGAGCCGCCGCCGTTCATCGACTGGTCCTCCAGCAGCTCGTCAGCGGTGGTGAGGGGGGTGGCGGCGTCGCGCTCCGCGTAGGGAGTGACGGCGGCGATGCGCTCGCTCTTCGCCAGCTCCAGCACGGGCTCCGGGCGGGCCTCGCGCGGCAGCAGGGGGAGCCCGGCGCGGCGGATGCGCATCATTCCCCCCGCCGCCGTGACCGCGGCCAGGTCGGTGACGCCCAGCTGCATCAGCGCCACCAGGTCGCCGAGCTCCTTCCCCGCGGGGACCACGACGGTGCCCTTGCCGTCGCGCTTCTGCAGCGGCAGGTCGTCCATCGAAAAGCGCTTGGCCTGCCCGCGCGCGGTGACCGCGACCAGCGCCGTGTCCGCGCGGCCGGCAGCGATCCCGACGAGCTTCTCCCTGCCGTCCAGCTTCATCCCCCGCACGCCCTGCGTGGCGCGGCCCATCAGCGGGATCTCGCCCTCGCGGAAGCGGATGGCGCGCCCGCCGGACGCGGCCAGCACCACGTCCTGCTCGCCGTCGGTGACGGCGACGAAGGCCAGGCGGTCGCCCTTGCGCAGGGAGATGGCTTCCACGCCGCCGGCGCGCGGCCGGGTGAACTGGTCCAGCGAGGTGCGCTTGACCGTGCCGCCGGCGGTGGCGAAGAGCACCGCGCGGTCCTCGCGGAACTCGCCGACCAGGTGCACGCCCGCGATCTCCGCGTTCTTCGGCAGGTCGACGAGCTGGTGCAGCCGCTTGCCCCGCGTCGAGAGCCCGGGGTCCGGCAGGTCGCGGACGGGAATGCCGTACGCGCGGCCGTCCGCGGTGAACGCCATCAGCCAGTCCTCGGTGCTGGCCACCAGCACGCGCTCCAGGTAGTCCGCCTCGTACTCCGCGCCGATCAGGGTGCCGCCGCGGCCCACGGTGCGCTGGTAGACGGGCATGGGCACCTGCTTGACGAAGCCCTCGCGCGTCACGGTGACCACCACCTCCTCGGCGGCCAGCATGTCGACGATGCGCACCGACTTCTCGTTCTCGAAGATCGTGGTGCGCCGCGGGTCGCCGTACTTCTCCGCCAGCTCCGCCAGCTCGCGCCGGATCACGCCCACCTGCGCCTCGGGCGAGGCCAGCAGCGCCTCCAGCTCGCCGATGCGCGCCGCCAGCTCCGCCAGCCGGTCGCGCAGCTCCCGGCTCTCCAGCTGCGTCAGGCGGGAGAGGCGCATGTTCAGGATCGCCTCCGCCTGCCGCTCGTCCAGCTTCAGCTCCTTCTGCAGCTTGCCGGAGGCGGACTCGCGGTTGCGGCTGCCGCGGATGATGGCGATCACCTGGTCGATCTTCCGCAGCGCGGCGAGCAGCCCTTCCAGCACGTGCGCCTCGTCGCGCGCCTTCTCCAGCTCCCAGCGGCTGCGGCGGACCACCACCTGGACGCGGTGGTCGCGGAACCGCTCCAGCATCTCCTTGAGCCCGAACTCCCGCGGCACCCCCCTGTCCAGCGCCAGGCAGATGACGCCGAAGGTCGTCTGCAGCGCCGTGCCCTTGTAGAGCGCCGTCAGCACCTTTTCCGGGTTGGCGCCGCGCTTGAGCTCGATGACCACGCGGATGCCGTCGCGGTCGCTCTCGTCGCGCAGGTCGGCGATGTCGTTCAGCTTGCCGGCGCGGGTGAGCTCGGCGACCTGCTCGATGATGCGCGACTTGTTGGTGCCGTACGGGATCTCGGTGACGACCAGCTGCTCCTTCCCGCTGCGCCGCGACTCCTTGTAGACGCGGGCCTTCATGACCACGCGGCCGCGGCCGGTGGCGTACGCGTCGCGAATCCCCTGCACCCCCACGATCAGCCCGCCGGTGGGAAAGTCGGGCCCGGGGAGGTGCACCATCAGGTCGGCGACGGTGCAGTCGGGGTGGTCCAGCAGGTGGATGGCGGCGCGGACCACCTCCGCCAGGTTGTGCGGGGGCACGTTGGTGCTCATCCCCACCGCGATGCCGCTGGAGCCGTTGACCAGCAGGTTGGGCACCTTCGCGGGGAGGACGCGCGGCTCGGTGAGCCGGTCGTCGAAGTTGGGGGCGAAGTCGACGGTGTCGCGGTCGATGTCCGCCAGCATCTCCGTGGCGATGGGTGCCAGCCGCGCCTCGGTGTACCGGTACGCGGCCGGGCTGTCGCCGTCGATCGATCCGAAGTTCCCCTGCCCGTCGATGAGCGGGTAGCGCAGGGAAAAGTCCTGCACCATGCGCACGAGCGAGTCGTAGACGGCCGTGTCGCCGTGCGGGTGGTACTTGCCCAGCACGTCGCCCACGACGGTCGCGCTCTTCTTGTACGGGCGCGCGGGGGTGAGCCCCGCCTCGTGCATCGCGTAGAGGATGCGGCGGTGCACCGGCTTGAGCCCGTCGCGCACGTCGGGAAGGGCGCGCTGCACGATGACGCTCATCGAGTAGTCGATGAACGACTCGCGCATCTCGTCTTCGATGAGCCGCGGGACGATGCGGTCGCGCTGCGCGGGGGTGAGGATCGCCATCAAACCCAGGGAATAGGGAATCGTCGGTGTTCAGCGGCGCTCACGGCGCGAGAGAGAGCCGGGTTCGCGCCCAGCGATTGAAATCGCCGCAACGACTACGCACTGTCCGCCTTTGCGGACACCACCGGAGCGCCGGCATGGGGCGGTGGGCCGATCTGGGCGAGCCGCGCACGGGCGGCGGGATGCGCCGGGCGCCGTCCGCCGGTTCGGTGGATCTTCGGAAATCTGTGCGGTGTGGATGCGGCCCGCAACCTGCCTGCGGCGGGTCGGCCCGTCAACCGTAACGCATTGACCATCGAAGAGGAGCCGCCGTGCCGGAACTCGGGCTGCCGCCCGCGCTGGTGATCGAGCGCGTGGTGCTGCTGGGCTACATGACGTCGGGCAAGAGCGCGGTGGGGCAGGCGCTGGCCCGGCGGCTGGAGTGGGAGTTCCTGGACTTCGACGTGGAGATAGAACACCGGGCGGGGGCCACCGTCAAGGAGATCATCGCGGCGGAGGGGGAGGAGCGGTTCCGCGCGATGGAGGCGGCGCTGACGGCGGAGGTGGCGGAGCGGCCGGGGATGGTGCTGGCGCCGGGCGGGGGGTGGATCACCATGCCGCAGCAGCTGGACCTGCTGGGGTCCCGCACGCTCTCCGTCTGGTTGCGCGTGTCGGTGGACGAGACGGTGCGGCGGCTGCGGGCGGACACCATCGACCGCCCCTTCCGCGACCACCCGGACCCGCGCCCGCTGATCGCGGAGATGCTGGCGGACCGCGAGCCGCTCTACCGTCTGGCGGACCTGTCCGTCCCCGCCGAGGGGCGGTCGACGGAGAGCGTGGCGTTCGAGATCGAGACCATCGTCCGGACGCGGCGCGAGGCCACGGGTTGAAGCCCGCGCTGGAAATGCCATAACGATGCCGCGGGTCTCACCCCGCGGTCCCGCGGCGAGCCGCCATCACCCCCTCACCCCATCACCCCATCACCCCATCACTCCATCACCACTCGTCCAGGATGTCCTCGAACTCGCCGACCATGGTCGGGTGGTTGTGGCGGGTGGCGGCGGCGATGCCCATGCGGTACGCCTCCCGCGCCTCGTCGTCGCGGCCCAGGGCGCGCAGCGCCGCGCCCAGGCGGCCCCACGCGTTCCCCTCGTCGTCGGCGCTGGCCAGGTAGTCGCGCAGCGTCTGCACCACCTCCTCCCACCGCCCCGCCTTTTCGTACTCCAGCGCCAGCCCGAACCGGGGACGGGGATCGTCCGGGTACTCGGCCGCCATCTTCCGCAGCGCCTGGATCCGCTCTTCCGACACGTCGTCCTCCCCTCGTTGAATCGCCGACCTGAGCTCCGTCCGCCGACTCCGGAAAAACCGCGCCTCACGCAAAGCCCGTGAGGTCCGGGTGTGGAGGACTGCACAAGACCGTCCCGCACCACCCCTCCCCGGGGGTTGGGGGTGGGGTCGCCCGCCGTCGCGAGGAACGAGCGAAAGGCCGGGCGGGGGGAGAGGGCCTCTCGCGCAGCGGGCCGCGGGGGAAAGCCCACCTGTGCCGGCAGCCCGCCGCAATGCCGCGATTCATGGGAATCACTGGTGCGGCCGCTTCTGACATCCCGCCGTGGACCCATCGAAACGATTCCCGCGATTCGACTTGGGCGCGTTGTCAGGCGGGCGCGGGGGCGGTATCTTGGTGGCCCCGCATCCACCGGATCCAGCGACGGAGAACAGGGACGTGCCCCGTCCGCGCGAGCACATCCTGAGCAACCTGGAGGCGCTGTACCGCGAGGCGTACGCCCGCGCGCAGGCCGCCGGCGACCACGCCGAGATGGCGCGGCTGGACTTCGGGTACCGGCGGGACCAGCTGTACCTGGAGGCGGTGCTGGACGTGCGCGACCTGCTGCGCCCGTCCGCCCCGCCCGCGGAACCCCGGCAGGACGAAAAGTCGGTCCTTGAGCAGATCAGCGAGCTCCGCACCCTCACGCGGCTTCCGTTCGGCCGCTGACCGGCCGCGCCTGGCGCGCGGCCGCACCGCCGCCCGCGGCCGTTCGCCGCTGGCGGTGGTCTTTGCCACCGTCTTCCTGGACCTGGTGGGCTTCGGCATCGTCATCCCCCTGCTGCCGCTGTACGCCCAGCGGTTCGGCGCGGGGCCGGTGGCGGCCGCCTGGCTGCTCAGCATCTACTCGCTGATGCAGTTCCTCTTCGCCCCGTGGTGGGGGCGGCTCTCCGACCGCGTGGGCCGGCGGCCGGTGCTGCTGGTGGGCATCTTCGGCGCGGCGCTCAGCTACCTGGCGTGCGGGCTGGCGGGGTCGCTCGCCTGGCTCTTCGCCGCGCGTGCGGCCAACGGGCTGATGGGGGCCAACGTGGGCGTGGCGCAGGCGTACATCGCCGACGTCACGCCGCCGGCGGAGCGCGCGCGGGGGATGGGGCTGATCGGCGCGGCGTTCGGGCTGGGCTTCATCTTCGGCCCGGCGATCGGCGGGTTCCTGTCGCGCTGGGGGCCGGAGGCGCCGTTCCTGGGCGCGGCCGCGCTGTCGGCGGCGAACGGCGTCCTGGCCTGGTTCCGCCTTCCCGAGTCGCTCTCGGAAGAGGTGCGGCGCGCCGCGCCCCGCCGCGGCGTGAGCCTGCGGGCGCGGCTGGGGACGGTGCTGGACGCGGCGCCGCGGCTGCGCGGGCTGTACGGCACCGTCTTCGTGGTGACGATGGGGATCGCGGGGGCGGAGGCCACCATGGCGCTCTGGGCGGGCCGCCGCTGGGGGCTGGGCTTCGAGTCCGTGGGCTACGGGCTGGCGCTCGTGGGGCTGATCGCCGCGGTCGCGCAGGGGCTGCTGGTGGGGCCGCTGGTGCGGCGCATCGGCGAGCGGACGTCGGGGCTGCTGGGGCTGGCGCTCATCGCCACGGGGATGGCGCTGGTGCCGCTGGCGCCCTCGCTGGGGCTGGTGCTGGCCGCGGCGGCGGTGTTCGCCATGGGGCAGGCCGCCGCCACCCCCGCCGTCTACGCGATGATCTCGCACCAGGGCGGCGCGGGGGACCAGGGGCGCATCCTGGCCGCCACGCAGTCGCTCAACGCGCTGGCACGGGTGCTGGGGCCGTGGCTCGCGGGCGCCGCCTTCGCGGCCATCGGCATCGCGGCGCCGTACGCGGGCGGGGCGCTGCTGGCCGGGGTGGCGCTACTGATCCTGGCCGTCACCGTGCGCGGCGGGCAGGTGCACCGGTGATCCGCCCCCCCGCGCTGCGGCCGGGGACGCGCGTGGCGCTGGTCGCGGCCGCCGGGCCCCTGCCCGAGGGCGGCGTGGACCGCGCCATCGAGCGCGTCCGCTCCCTGGGCTGGGAGCCCGTCGCCGGCGAGTTCTGCCGCGGGCGCAACGGATACCTCTCGGGGACGGACGAGGAGCGCGCGGCAGACTTCAACGCGGCGCTGCGCGATCCCTCCATCGGCGCCGTCTGGCTCCTGCGCGGCGGCTACGGGACCATGCGCATCCTGGACGACGTCCACTGGGACGCGCTCGCCCGCCATCCCAAGGCGCTCATCGGCTTCAGCGACAACACGGCGGTGCACCTGGCGGCGCAGCGCGCGGGGGTGGTCAGCTTCCACGGCCCGCATCCGCACGCCGAGGAGTTCCCGGACTTCGCCCGGGACGAGTTGCTGCGCGTCCTGACCATCCCGGAGCCCGCGGGGGTGCTGCCGTTCCCGCCGGAGGGGCGCGCGGAGACGCTCGCCGGCGGCGCGGCGGAGGGGCCGCTGCTGGGCGGCAACCTCTCGCTCCTGTCCTCCACGCTGGGTACGCCGTACGCGGTCCGGGCGGAGGGCGCCATCCTCTTCCTGGAAGAAGTGGGCGAGCACCCGTACCGGCTGGACCGGCTCCTTTCGCACCTCAGGCTGGCGGGCGTGCTCTCCGCCGCCGCGGGGATCGCCATCGGCGGGATCACCGACACGCCGGAAGAGGCGGACGACGAGCCGGACGCGATGGAGGTGATCCACGACCGGCTGGGCGGCCTGGGCATCCCCGTCGCCGCCGGCTTTCCCTTCGGCCACATCGACGACAACTGGACGCTGCCGCTGGGCGTGCGCGCGCGGCTGGACGCGGACGCGGGGACGCTGGCCCTGCTGGAGCCGGCGGTGGCGTGATGGGGGCGATGGACGGCCTGGCCCGCATCCGCGTGGGGCTGGAGGAGGGGGACGACGGGGCGGTGATGGCCCACGCGCTGAACCTCCCCGGCTGCGCCGCGACCGGCGGATCGCCGGAGGGCGCGGTGGCCGCGTTCGAGCGCGTGCTGGCGGAGTGGCTGCGCTTCCTGGAATCCATCGGCGATCCCGTCGTCCCCCCGCGCGACGCGGAGATCGAGGTCGCGGTGGACGAGTGGCTGCGCACGGACGCCCGCGTCGCCGCGGGCGAGACGACCGCGCTCTTCGCCGCGGACCTGGCGCCGCTGGCGCGGGAGGACGCCGAGCGCGGCCTGCACCGCCTGGGCGACCTGCGCGGGCGGCTGCTGGCGCGCGTCCGCCGCCGGCCGGAGGCGCTGCTGGACGCGGAGACGGCGGGGGGGATGACGGCGCGGCGGGTGCTGGACGAGCTGGCGCGCGCGCAGTGGTGGACGCTCAGCCGCCTGGGCGCCACGCCCATGGCGGAGGTGCCGGAGCGTACGCTGGCGCGGCTGGACACCGCGATGGCCCTCATCGTAGACCGCCTGACCACGCTGGACGATGACGCGCGCCGCCAGCACCTGGAGCTGGACGGCGAGGAGTGGACGCCCCGCAAGGTGCTGCGCCGCCTGCTCTGGCTGGAGTGGACACTGGGCGGCGCCGCCCTCACCGCCCTCGCGATGCCCGCGGCGCAGGAGCGCTGAGCAAAAGCCCGTCCCGCGCCGCCGGCGCGCCCTCCCGGCCCTCCCCCGCAACTGCGCGGGGGAGGGAGAACGGCGGGCAGGGTTCTCACTGCGTCCGCAGGGGCCCTCTCCCCCGCCGGCCTGCGCCGCTCGTTCCTCGCGGCTCGGCGGCGACCCCTCCCCCAACGTCGGGGGAGGGGTGGTGTGGCAGCTGTCGGTGCGCCAGGGATCGCTCCACGTACCCGCAGCTCTCCCCTCTCCGCGAGGAACGAGCGGGGAGGGGGGTCAGGGGGAGGGGCCCCCGCGGACGCAGTGAGATGTCCGCCGTACCCCGAGCATGCGAGCCCGGAGGGGGGCGGTGCCTTCGGCATGGAGGGGGCATAGGGAATATGACCCCTGTTGCTCTTGCCCTCTGCACACGAAATTTGTCCTCACCCCGAGCGAACCAGATGGCGCCAGCGGAGTAAGCATCCCGCAGCAACGGGATGCAGATCGATCAACACACGGAGAGACGCAACGATGGCCTATCCCGAGATGATGGTGGCGCCGATGCGCCAGGACCTTACGCGGCTGGGCGTGCAGGAGCTGCGCACGCCGGAGCAGGTGAAGGAGGCGCTGGAGGACACCAGCGAGCCCACGCTGCTGGTGGTGAACTCCATCTGCGGCTGCGCGGCCCGCAACGCGCGCCCCGCCGTGGCGATCGCGCTGCAGAACGAGAAGAAGCCCGCGAGGCTGACCACGGTGTTCGCCGGGCAGGACATCGAGGCCACGCAGGCGGCCCGCGGCTACATCCACGGCTATCCGCCCTCGTCGCCCAGCATCGCGCTGCTCAAGGACGGCGACGTGGCGTTCATGCTGGAGCGCCACCAGATCGAGGGCCGCTCCGCCGACGCCATCGCCGAGGACCTGGTGAACGCCTTCAACCAGTACTGCTGATCCCTCATCCTCGGCAGATGCACGACGCCCCCGCCCGGCACTCCGGGCGGGGGCGTCTTTTCGCTGTTTGTCCGCGAAGGCGGCGCGAAGGCGGACAGCGCGTCGTCGTTGCGGCGACTTCAGTCGCTGGGCCGGGAGCCGGCCCATTACCCCCGCGGCTTCAACTCCCAGAGCACGTTCACGATCTGCCAGCGGCCGTCCACCTTCGCCATGTGCATGTAGTCGATCCACCCGGACATCGTCACGCGCACGCTCGCCACGTTGCCGAAGACGTCCAGGATCTGCACGTCGCGCTGGCGCTGCGCCTCGGGGGTGCGGGTGCCGCCGCCCTGCCCGGCCGCCTGCGTCAGCTCATCCGCCGTCATCTCGTTCAGCTGCCACCGCCCCTCGCGCTGCACGGAGATGCGCTTGGCCAGCCGCGGGTGCAGCGCGCGGCCCATGCGCGCCGCGTCGCCCGTGTACCAGCCCTCGGCGTAGTCCAGCGCCGTCGCGCGGATGGCGGCGGAGTCCGCGGCCGTCTGCGCGCGGGCAGGTGCGGCGGGAAGCGTGCAGAGCAGCAGCGCGGCGGCCAGGAAGAGTCGCGTCTTCATCGATCGCATGTCGTGCGGTGGAAGGGCGGGGAAGTGGATCCGGCGGGGGTTGGATGCCGCGCCGCCGGAGAGCGTTGGCGGCGCGGGGTCAGGAGGGGATGAGGGTCGCGGTTCAGGAGTCGATTACCTGCTGCGTCCAGCATGCGGGGCACTTCACGCGGATCCGCCCGACGCCGACCGGGATGCTCAGCTTCTGCGGACAGCGCGTGCAGAGGATCACACGCTTGGCGGTCTCTTCCTCGTGAATGGTGAAATCCGCCTCGAGCACCTCGTCAGCCGGGATCTGGAACAACTCGTCGAACACGGATTCCAAGGATGCCTCTTGATTCGCAGCCGCTTGCTGGCTTGCTGAATCCCAGGTGATATCTGCGAGCCGCCACCCGTCGGTGGTTGGGAAGATCCACAACAGACCTTCAATGGTCGAGTACGTTCCATCCAGAAGGTCGAACGTCACCAGCACGTCCAGCCCTATCCACGGCAGGTCGTCGCCATCTTGCCAGTCGGCAGGCACGTACCGCTCCCGAATATTCCACGTGGCCGGTGGAGCGGACGAGAAGGTGTTGTGAAAAGACTGGCTTCGCTCCGGATCGTTCGGCCAATCGGGGTCACACCAAGCCCAAGCCGTATCATGATCCCGTTGCGCCAGCGCGTGGAGAAACGCGGTGCCGGCGTACTCCGCCTCGCCAATCGGATCGTAGAGTGCCCGCTCAGGTTCGAGATTGGAGACGACCTGCTCAGGTTCGGTGGGTCGGGAAAACAGGGCGCGCGCCCCCGCTTTCCCCGCTTCTCCAAAGAAGCCTTTTCCGGCTTCGATAGCCACCGCAACAAAGAAGTCCAGCATGAGTCACTCCTGAATGAAAGGATTCAATATTTGGGATGTCGGAAAGTACGTGCGAAATGGCTTCTGCGACGGAGAGGACGGTCAGGATGCGGGATCACATCGTCCGCACGGACGCGTCGTGCTCCACGTACTTCACGGCGGGGTGGCGGCGGACGGCGGCGAGCGCATCG
>DATAAG010000859.1:0-4705 GCA_036260235.1 Longimicrobium sp. | reverse complement strand
CTGCACGCGAGGTTGTAGTGGGCCAGGGCGTCGTGCGGGCGGAGCTGGATGAGCCGCTTGTCCAGCTCCAACCCGTCGGCGTAGCGGCCCTCCAAGCACTGGCCTGAGATCAAACGGATCGCCCGCTCCGAACGCCGCCCGTTCCAGTTCCAGATTGGTGAGCGGAGCGTCCGGCCGCTTCGGTAGCCCCCCACGCACTCTCGCACTTGTTCCTCCACCGCCTGCACCTGCGCAACTACCGGAACTTCGCCGAGCAGGTGCTGGAGCTCCCGCCGCAGGGCGCGGCCATCGTGGGCGACAACGGGCAGGGCAAGACCAACCTGCTCGAGGCCGTCTACTACCTGGAGATCTTCCGCTCCTTCCGCGGCGCCCCCGACGAGCAGCTGGTGCGCTTCGGCGAGGAGGTGTTCCGCGTGGAGGCGCGGCTGGAGGATGGGGAGGGCAGGAGCCGCTCCGTATCCGCCGCCTTCGACCGGCGGGCGCGGAAGAAGAAGGTGGCCGTCAACGGCGCCGAGCCGGAGCGGCTGGGCGACGCGCTGGGGCAGGTGGGGGCCGTCATCTTCTCGCCCTCGGACGTGGAGCTGGTGGCGGGCGGGCCGGGGGCGCGGCGCCGGTTCCTGGACATCGTCCTCTCCCTGGCGCAGCCGGGGTACCTGCACGCCCTGCAGCGCTACCGGCAGGCGCTCTTCCAGCGCAACACGCTCCTGCGCCAGAACGCCTCCCGCGCGCTCGTCGAGGCGTGGGACGAGGGGCTGATCGCCAGCGGCAGCCGCGTGGCGGCGGCGCGGGCGGCGTGGGTGGCGGAACGCGCGGAGAGCTTCGCGCAGCACTACACGCGGGTGGCGGGGGGGCAGCCGGGCCGGATGGCGTACGCCCCCTCCGCGGCGGAGATGGCGGAGGCCGCCGGCGAGGCGCAGGTGAGCGCGGCCTTTCGCGACGCGCTGGCCCGCGGCGTGGAGCGCGAGCAGCGGCGCGGGATGACGCTGGTGGGCCCGCACCGCGACGACCTGCGCTTCACCACGACGGGCGCGGAGGGGGCGGAGCTGGAGCTGCGCACCTACGGCTCCGGCGGGCAGCAGCGCACGGCCGCCATCGCCCTGCGGATGGTGGAGGCGGAGACCATCCACGCCGCGCGCGGCCGCGAGCCCATCATCCTGCTGGACGACGTGTTCGCCGAGCTGGACCCCGGCCGCTCCCAGCGCATCGTCGACTGGATCGAGACGGAGGAGGGAGGCCAGGTGATCCTGACCTCCCCCAAGCCCACCGACTTCGAGCTGCGCGGCCAGGTGCTCCCCCGCTGGGGCATCCGCGACGGCGTGGTGCTGCCGGGCTGATCCGGCGCGCGTCGAGCGAACGAAGGGGAGGCCGGGGATCACCCCGGCCTCCCCCTTCTGCGTCGTCCGTTCGCCTCTCCGTTCGTCAGCAGGGGCCGATCGGCGCCGGCACGCGCCCGGCTGCCCCGGAGATGCCGTCCGGGAAGTGCGCCCGGAGCTCCCACTCGTACACGTACTCCTCCGACTCGTAGTCGCTTTCGAAGGTCGTGCAGATGTGCTGCCCCGTGTACGTGCCGCCGTTCACGCTGGTGCCGCTGACCGTGACGGGCGCGCTCCTGTACTCCTGCGAGTAGAACGAGCCCGTCTGGAAGTTGCGGCGCTCATAGCGCTCCACGGTCACGATGGTGTAGTGCGTGGCGCCCGGAGAGGGGTTCCAGCTCACGATGGCGTTGCCCCAGGAGTTCGTGACCGTGACGTTGCCCGGCGAGCGCGGCTGGTAGACGTAGTTGATGGTGCTGATGTCCGTCTGCGCCATCGCGGTCCGCTGCCCCATCTGGCTGTCCAGCCCGCGCTTGGAGACGATGGTCGGCTGGCCGTTGGAGGTGAAAGCATTGGTGCGGTAGTGCATGATGGAGCCTTCGTTGTAGGCGAAGACGTAGGTGTTGCCGCTGCACAGCTTGTCGAAGTTGGACTCCCTGCCCGGCAGGATGTTGCCCCAGTTGATGGTGACGTAGCTGTCGCGGTCGCAGCGGCTCTGCTCGTGCCACATCCCCAGCGAATGCAGGATCTCGTGGGCCACCACGCCCATGGTGCGCGCACACCCGTTGGTCCCGGCGGTGAGGTTGATGATCTGCGCTCCCCCCTGCCGGCCCACGGGCGAGTTGCAGAGGCTGTCGTGCGGGACGAAGCGGATCCATGAGGCCTCGCTGGTCCGCTGCCTGAACGACACCCCTCCCACGCTGCCGGCCACGTGGTTCATGGCGGCGATGATGGTCTGCCGTGCCGAATCGCCGAACGCGGCGTCGATCACGAACGGCACCACGCCGGCGTTCCAGCGGTAGCTGGACCCGTTGATGAACACGCCGTAGCGGGGCCCGGAGGAGGCGCGCACCAGCTCGTCGCGCGTCTTCGCGATCTCGCCGGCGCGCCCCAGGTTGATGTCTCCCTCGAAGATGGCCCATCCTTCAGACACGACGAAGCTGACCTCTACCGGCTCGCCGCCGGGGCCGTAGATCCACCCTTTGCGAACGTCGGTGGATGCAGGGGTGTCGATGGCGGGCGGCGTTGCGGGCGTCTCCGGTTCCGCCGCGAAAGGCGCGTCCTGGCACGCAGCCGCAAGCACGGCCAGCGCGAGGAGAGGGAGGATGCGTACGTGTTTCATCGGAGATCTATGGAGAAGGTTGAAGTGGTCGGAAGGTTGTCGAACTTCCCGAAGGGTGTCCGGATCGGACAGGCGTAGGATGCTCGCCGGGCTCTCGCGTGGCATGGGGAAGTTGACCTATCCGCCCGGGCTGCGCCGTCGGAATCGCCCGATCCCGCTGCCTCCGGTCTCCCGCCGCGGACCGGACTTCCCGGCCGTTCTGATTCGGCAGCAACCTTTCGGATCGTGCCCTTTGGGCGCTTGTCTGGCGATCCCCGCACCACAATCCGCTGTAGCGCTAGCTCCCTCCACGCCCCTACACAACGTGGTTTCGCGCGCGCGCGAGCGGTGCTACATTGATGCGTCCGCAACCTCGTCCTCGCCACGCACAGTCCGTGAGCCGCACCCGCGATCCACGCGCCGGAAAACCACAGGCAGTGGGCGACGTGCTCGCCCGCTTTCTGGACCGCAGCGGCCTGGCTCCCAAAGTGGAGGCCGCCGCCGTGATCCCGGAGTGGGCGGAGCGCGTGGGCCCCGCCATTGCCGCGGTCACCGAGCCGCTGCGGGTGAGCGACGGCACGCTGGTGGTGGCGGTGAGCACGTCGGCATGGATGATGGAGCTGAACCTGATGAAGGCGGAACTGATGCGGCACCTGAACGCCGGCAAGCCCGCCGGCGCCGCCGGCCGCATCCAGCAGATCGTCTTCGTGATGGGGAGCGGGGAACAGGCGCCATCTGCGGAGCCGCGGAGCTCGCGCCGGAGCGCCTGATCCGGCAGTGCAGGGCCGGAGCCCGCGCCGGAGCGAATGAATCCGCCGCTGGAACGTTGCGAAATCCGCCTTCGCGGAGTGCACGGGCGGGGTCGTGCGCGGTGATCGGCAGGCCACCAGTACGGGCGAGCAGGTTCCCCGGTCCGCGCCGGAGCGCCGGGACGGAACGATGCCACGCGGCGCCACCCCCGGAATGGCGGCTCCCGGTGACCTGCGGGGGACGTGCGAGGGAGCCAGCGGTCACAGCCCGCGCAGGCGGACTTTGCGAAGGCCCAGCGGCGAATCCATTCGCTCCTGGAGGCGGGCCGCACGACGGCCCGACGGACTTTCGCGATCAACATCCAACCGCCGGGCCCGGGACCGTCCGAACCACGTGTAACTCCTTGCGCGGACTGAACTTTCGGCCCGCGTTCGGTGTACAGGGACGGATGCAGGAGCAGGCGCTTCCGAGTCGAGAAGAAGAACCAGGCACAAGCAGAGGCCATGTCTAGCAACGGCGCAGCAGCGAACGACTACAACGCGGGACAGATCCAGGTTCTCAAGGGCCTGGAGGCGGTCCGCAAGCGCCCGGGCATGTACATCGGCTCCACCAGCGCGCGCGGCCTGCACCACCTGGTGTACGAGGTGGTGGACAACTCCATCGACGAGGCGCTGGCCGGGTACGCGGACCGGGTGGACGTCACCATCCACGCCGACAACTCCATCACCGTGGTGGACAACGGCCGCGGCATTCCCGTGGACATCCACCCCACGGAGAAGATCCCGGCGCTGGAGCTGGCGCTCACCGTGCTGCACGCCGGCGGCAAGTTCGAGAACCAGGAGGGCGGCTCGTACAAGGTCTCCGGCGGCCTGCACGGCGTGGGCGTGAGCGTGGTGAACGCGCTCAGCGAGTGGCTGCGCGTGCAGGTGCGCCGCGACGGCAAGGTGCACGAGATGGCCTTCAGCCGCGGCGACAAGACGCAGGAGCTCACCGTCACGGGCAGCACGAAGGAGCGCGGGACGACGGTCAGCTTCAAGCCCGACCCGCAGATCTTCGAAGAGACCACCTACTCCTTCGACACGCTGAGCAACCGCCTGCGCGAGCTGGCGTTCCTCAACAAGGGCGTCCGCATCTCCCTGGCCGACGAGCGGGCGGAGGAAGGGCAGGAGCGGCGGGTGGAGGAGTACCACTACGAGGGCGGCCTGCGCGAGTTCGTGGAGCACCTGCGCGGCACCCGCAAGCCGCTGCACCAGGACGTGATCTACATCGAGGCCGCGCGCCCCGAGGCGGAGATCGAGATCGCCCTGCAGTACGACGACGG
>DATAAG010000858.1:0-2958 GCA_036260235.1 Longimicrobium sp. | reverse complement strand
GGCAGCCCGATCGCGGGGCGGACGAGGAAGGAGGTGGAGGAGCTGATCGGCTTCTTCGCCAACACGCTGGTGCTGCGGACCGATCTCGGTGGAGACCCCACCTTCCGCGAGCTGCTGGGGCGCGTGCGCGAGGGGACGCTGGGCGCGTACGAGCACCAGGAGGTGCCGTTCGAGCGGCTGGTGGCCGAGCTGCAGCCGGAGCGCTCCCTGAGCCACGCGCCGCTCTTCCAGGTGATGTTCATCCTCCAGAACGCCGACCGCTCCGGCTCCGGCCTCGCGGGGCTGCGGATGGAGGGGGTGGTCGCGGAGCTGGAGACCACCCGGTTCGACCTGTCGCTCACCGCCGTCCCGCACGACGGGGGCGTCGGCGGCGTGCTGGAGTACAGCACCGACCTCTTCGACCGCTCCACCGTCCGTCGGATGCTGGGGCACCTGCAGCGGGTGCTGGAGCAGGTCGCCGCGGACGCGGACGTGCGGCTCTCGCAGCTGGAGCTGCTCTCGGCGGAAGAGCGCGGCCTGGTGGTGGATGCCTGGAACCGGACAGAGGCGCCGTATCCGGGCGAGTCGTGCGTGCACGAGCTCTTCGAGGCGCAGGTGGATCGCGCGCCCGAAGCGGTGGCGGCGGTCTGCGGAGACGAGTCGCTGACCTACGCGGAACTGAACGCCCGCGCGAACCGGCTGGCGCACCACCTCCGCGCGCTGGGCGTGGGGCCGGACGGGCGGGTGGCCATCTGCGTGGAGCGCTCGCCGGAGATGGTGGTGGGGGTGCTGGGGGTGCTCAAGGCGGGCGGCGCCTGGGTGCCGCTCGACCCCGCCTACCCCGTGGAGCGGCTGCGCCACATGCTCGCGGACAGCGCGCCGGCGGTCGTGCTGACGCAGACGTCCATCGTCGCCGCGCAGGAGGAGCTGTTCGCGGGGATCGAGGCCGAGGTGCTGGTGCTCGACGCGCCGGCGTGGGAGGAGCAAGCCGCGACGAATCCGGAGCGAGCGGGGCTGACGTCCAGGCACCTGGCCTACGTGATCTACACCTCGGGCTCGACCGGGACGCCCAAGGGCGTGATGGTCGCGCACCGGAACGTGGCCGGCCTGGTCGCGGCCCAGACCCGGAGCCTCGGCGTGGACGAGACGAGCCGGGTCCTGCAGTTCGCGTCGTTCAGCTTCGACGCGTCGGTGTTCGAGATGGTGATGGCCCTCTGCAGGGGCGCATCGCTGCACCTTCCGCCGGGCGCGGACCTCCTCGCCGGTGAACAGCTGGAGCGCGTGGTCACCCACGGGCGCATCACGCACGTGACCCTTCCCCCCGCCGTGCTTCCCACCCTCTCGCCCGACAGCGGGCTCGCCACCGTCCGCACCATGGTGCTCGCGGGCGAGGCGCTGCCGGAGGCGGCGGTGAAGCGGTGGGCCGGGGGAAGGAGGGTACTCAACGCCTACGGGCCGACCGAGGCGGCGGTGTGGACCACGTTCCACGAATGCCGGATCGACGAAGGCGGGAACCCGCCGATCGGCCGCCCGATCGCAAACGCGCGGGTCTACGTCCTGGACGGAGCGGGGGCGCCGGTGCCGGTGGGTGCGGTGGGCGAGCTGTACATCGGCGGCGCCGGCGTGGCGCGCGGCTACCTGGGCCGCCCGGCGCTGACCGCGGAGCGGTTCGTTCCCGACGAGTTCGGCAGCGAGCCCGGCGCGCGGTTGTACCGCACGGGAGACCGGGTCCGCTGGCGGGCGGATGGGGCGCTGGAGTACCTGGGCCGGGTGGACCACCAGGTGAAGGTGCGCGGGTTCCGGATCGAGCCGGGCGAGATCGAGGCGGTGCTGCACCGGCACGAGAGCGTCGCCGACTGCGTGGTGACGGCGCGCGCGGAGGCGGGCGAGAAGCGGCTGGTGGCGTACGTGGTGGGCGATGGGGAGGCGGGAGCCCTGCGCCAGCACCTGCGCCGGGAGCTCCCGGAGTACATGGTCCCGTCCGCGTTCGTCTTCCTGGACGCGCTCCCGCTGACGCCGAACGGCAAGCTGGACCGCAAGGCGCTGCCGGCGCCGGACTTCGCCCCGGCGGAGGAGCGCTACGTGGCGCCGCGCACGCCGACCGAGGAGGTGCTGGCGGGGATCTGGGCGGAGACGCTGCGCCTGGAGCGGGTGGGGGTGACGGAGAGCTTCTTCGAGCTGGGGGGCCACTCGCTGCTGGCCGCGCGCGTGGTCTCGCGGGTGCGGCAGGTGTTCGGGGTGGAGGTGCCGCTGCGGGCGCTCTTCGAGGGACCCACGGTGGCGCAGATGGCCGGGCGCGTAGACTTTGCCCTGGAAGCGATGGACGCCGAGCTCGCCCAGGTGGACCCGGACGAGATGGCGCAGCTGCTCGCGCTCCTCCGCGAGTCCACCGTCGCATGACCTCGCACTTTCCTGCGCGCTCCGCACCCGGCGGGACGGTTCACCGACACGCGCCGCGCCTTCTCCTCGCCCGCGTCCCGCCGCATCGCCGTCAGGTCGTGCACGGGGAGACGGAAGCCGGCGAACGGGAAGACGCGCAGCGCCCGGACGCCGTCCGCGCCGGCGACGACGGTGCGCAGCGCCTCGTGCCGGCGGACGATCTTGCCCACCGCGCGCTCCAGCGCCTCCGCTTCGAGCGAGCCGGAGATGCGCAGGGTGACGGGGATGCTGTACGCGGGCGCATGTGGCGTCAGGCGCTGCAGCAGCCACGGCCGCTCCTGACCGAAAGAGAGCGGCGCGTCATCGCCGCGCGGCTGCGGGACGAGCGGCGGGTGGGGGACGGGGGCCGCGGGAGCGCTTCGGGAATATGAGGCCAGCCCATGCAGATACAATCCTATCCGGACGTTAACCTGCCGGTCTCCGGCCCTGCGCGCCGCCTCTTCCTTTCCCGGCACCGCGCTGTGCAGCGGCTCGCCGGGCCCGCGCCGGCCAGTGGGTCCCTGCTTCCATGATGTACAATTTCAACACTTTTTACTCCCT
>DATAAG010000857.1:0-2430 GCA_036260235.1 Longimicrobium sp. | reverse complement strand
GCAGCGTTTCGCGCTCGGTGCGGTACTCGCAGTCCAGATCGCTCTGCTTTACCGCTACCACCTCGGCGAACTCCACCAGATCGGCATCAAGGCCCTTCTACGCAGCGCCTGAGGATTTATGACCAACCCTCAATTCATTCGTTCCCGGGATGCGGCGGGCTCGCCGCGACCCGGCTACCCCCGCGTGATCCGCCGCGGGTCCGCGCCGCGCTCGATGCGGTCCGCCAGCTCCATCAGCCCGGCGAACGCGTCCTCGGCCACCGCGGGAAGGTCGCCGATCTCCAGCTCGTCGGCCCCGCCGATGGCCCGCTGCAGCGCGTCCACGGCGTCGCGGATGGACTGCGCGCGCACCCGCCGGTCCTCCGTTCCCTCCGCCGGCACCGGCTGCGCCTTCACCCACCCCGAGCGCGCGCGGCGGCGGCGGCGCACCTTGCTCTCGTAGAACGCGCGCCCCGCGTCCGTCAGCGACACCAGCCCATCGACCTTCCGCACCAGCCCGCGCCCCTCCAGCGCGCGCACCACCCGGCCGTCCAGGTCGTCGAACGGCACCGGCTGCTCGGCCAGCGCCAGCTGCCGCAGCATGTCTTCCTGCGTGGTGTTGACCGTCGTGTCCGGCGCCTCCTCATCGCTCGAGGCTTCCGGCGCAGCGCCGGCGACGGGAAAGATGTCGCGGTGTCGCAGCGGCGGCGCGGCGGCGGGAGTCTGGCCGCGCTGGATGGACTCCAGCGCGCGGCGGCCGTCGGGGGTGATGACCGAGAATCCGCTCATCCGCTTGATGTACCGGCGCAGCATCAGCGTGCGCAGCGCGTTGGCATCCAGCCGCGCTTCGGAAACAGGGGCGCCTTTTTCGGCAAGCTCTTTGAGCAGCGTGATCTCGGCGGGCGAAAGCTCGTCTAGCACGTATCGGAAGTTTTCGGGGCGGGGAGCAATGCAGACGTGGGTACTGCGCGTGTAAGATATAGACGCACCGCGCAGTCTGCCAGCACCGCGGCGTGCATCGGCCACAGGATGCGCGTCCGTGCCACGTTCCGAGCCGGGACATCGGCGCGGATGGACCCCGCCGGAGCGGACGAGCCATTGCCGCGGAACGCCGCCGCGCGTATGCTCACCATGCACCCTGAACCAAGCTCATCCCGGCCGTACCCATGAAGCGCTTCGCCGCCTACGATCCGCCCGAGTACCAGAACTGGTCCGCCGACCCCGCGCTGGTCAAGGCCTGCCGCGAGTGCATCACCGCCAACCCGGAGCGCGAAGAGGTGGTGCGCGCCCTGTCGGAGGAGCAGCTGCTGGACCTGTACGCCGGCCTGCTTCGCAACCGCCTGCACGACATCATGCTCAAGCGCTGGGTCAAGAGCGGCGTGATCAGCAAGGCGTGGCTGGGGGTGGGAGAGGAGGCCACCACCATCGGCCCCGTGCACGCGCTGCGGCGCAGCGGGCCGGACCGCGACGTGGTGGCGCCGATGATCCGCAACTCCGGCTGCTGCCACGAGTTCGGCATGCCCGTGGCCGACATCTTCCGCAGCTACCTGGGCACCGCCGACAGCCCGTCCGGCGGGCGCGACCTGCACGTGGGCGACCTGGACTACAGCGTGCTGCCGCCCATCAGCCACGTGGGCGACGTGGTCCCGGTGATCAGCGGGATCGCGCTCGCCTTCAAGCAGCGCGGCGAGGACCGCGTGGGGCTCACCTGGGTGGGCGACGGATCGACCAAGACGGCGGCGTTCCACGAGGGCGTCAACTTCGCCGCGGTGCTGCGGCTGCCGGTGATCTTCATCATCCAGAACAACCAGGTGGCGCTGGGGACGCGCCTGTCGCAGCACGCCGCGGGGAGCTTCGAGGACTGGCCGGCGATGTACGGCATGGCGGGCGGCACCTTCGATGGCAACAACGTGCTGGACGCCTACGCGGCCACCAGGCTGGCGGCGGACCGCGCCCGCGCCGGCGACGGCCCCACGCTGCTGACCGCGGAGACCTTCCGCATGGGCGGCCACGCCACCCACGACGAGCGCGAGGCGCGCGAGCTCTTCGACCGCGAGCTGTTCGCGCAGTGGGGGCGGCGCGACCCCGTGGGGCTGTACGAGGCGTGGCTGGAGGAGGAGGGGATCGCGCGCGGCGTGCTGGAGGAGATCGAGGCGCGCGTCACCGCCGAGGTGGAGGAGGCGGCGGAGGAGGCGATCCGGAGCCGCGAGACCGCCATGCCGGCGCCGGAGTCCGCCGCAGAGGGCGTCTACGGATGAGCGGCCTGGCGCCGCTGCACGGCACGCCGGACCCCGCGGCGCCGGGGGTGATCGTCGTCTACCACGACGGCACGGACCCGCACGCGGTGACGGACGAGCTGGCGGCGGCGCACGGCTTCACTCCCAGGCACGTCTTCCACAGCGCGCTCCTCGGCTTCGCCGCGGATCTCTCCGCCGATGCGCTCGCCGCCGT
>DATAAG010000856.1:0-4520 GCA_036260235.1 Longimicrobium sp. | reverse complement strand
ACGGCACGCAGCGGCTCGTGGCGACGGAGGCCGGGCCCGTCCGCCACAAGGTGGACATCTACACGCCGAGCAGGTTCTTCCTCGGGTACCTGGGCCACGACCTCGGCGGCGCGGTCGTGCCCGCCGACTGGCTGACGTTCTCCGAGCAGAAGCTCCGCACCATCACCGGCGGCGCCGTCTTCCACGACGAGGTGGGGCTGGAGGACGCGCGGCGGCGGGTCGCCTACTACCCGCGCGACGTGTGGCTGTACCTGCTCGCGGCGGGGTGGGCGCGGGTCGGCCAGGAGGAGCATCTCATGGGGCGCGCCGGGCTCGCCGGCGACGAGGTCGGCTCGGCGCTCATCGGCGCGCGGCTGGTGCGCGACGTGATGCGGCTCTGCTTCCTGATGGAGCGCACCTACGCGCCGTATCCCAAGTGGCTGGGGACCGCGTTCGGGCGGCTGGCGTGCGCGGCGGAACTGTCGTCGCACCTGCGCGGGGCGCTGGCCGCGGGGACGTGGCGCGAGCGCGAGGCGCACCTGGTGTCCGCGTACGAGGCGGCCGCGCGGATGCACAACGGGCTCGGCATCACCGATCCGCTGCCGGAGACGGCGCGCGGCTTCTTCGGCCGGCCCTTTCGGGTGATGGCGCTGCACGGATTCGCGAACGCCCTCCTGGCGCGCATCACGGACGACCGGCTGCGCGCCCTGGCCCGGCGCCCGCTCATCGGCGGCATCGACCAGTGGAGCGACAGCACGGACCTGGTCTCGTACGCCGAATGGCGCCCCCTGCTGCGCCGGCTGTACGAGTAGCCGCCGCCGGCCGCCCGCACTTCGCCCGCGACATCCTCCGATGAGCAGCATGGAGCAGAGCGCGATCCGCGACCGCGAGTCGCTGCTGGACTTCGTCCGGCGGGGCGGGCGGCCGAAGTACGTCTTCTTCTGGGGGCACACCCCCAAGCAGGGCGGCGGGGTGGGGAAGCATTGCTTCTCGCAGTGGTACGGCGCGCCGTTCACGGTGGACGGCGTCGCCTATCCCACCGCCGAGCACTGGATGATGGCGCAGAAGGCCCGTCTCTTCGGCGACGACGAGGCGCTCGGCCGCATCCTCGCCTCGGGCAACCCGGGCGCGGCCAAGCAGTACGGCCGCGAGGTGCGCGGCTTCGACGAGCAGCGCTGGAACGCCGCCCGGTGGGACATCGTGGTGCGCGGCAACGAGGCCAAGTTCGGCCAGAACCCCGAGCTGGGCGCCTACCTGGCGAACACCGGCGACCGGGTGCTGGTGGAGGCCAGCCCCGTGGACCGCATCTGGGGCATCGGCCTGGCGGAGGACGATGAGCGGTCGGAGAATCCCGAACTGTGGCGCGGCCTGAACCTGCTCGGCTTCGCGCTGATGGAGGTGCGCGCGCGGCTGCGCGGGGGATGATCCCGGGGGGCGGGCAGGGGACGGTTTCCCCCACGGCCTGCTGCGTGGGAGGCCCTCTCCCCCGCCCGGCCTTTCGCTCGTTCCTCGCGACGGCGGGCGACCCCTCCCCCAACCCCGGAGGAGGGGTGATCGGGATCGTTTTGCGCTACGAAGCGGGACACCTGCTCGGGACAGTAGATCCTTCCATCGGCGCCACAGTTTTGCTGGCAAGCAGGGATCGCGCGGCGCCACCCTCAAAGGGTATTGCCAAACCGCCACGAACGAGCGTTGTCTTCCTGAGGGAGCGCCACACGGAAACCGCGTATGCACAATCGCTTGCGCGCGACCGAAGGATCTTCTCTCCGTCACCCGAGGCTGGCTCCCGCGGTACGAAGCCAGCCCCTCGGCTCTGCCGGCAAGATCCTTCGGTCGGCGCCAGAGTGCCGGGCAGGACGAAGGTCATGCGCGGCGCCTCCCTCAGGAAGACGATCGTCGCCGCGAGGTTTGGCAACGCCCTCTCAGCCTCAGAACATACCGTTCAACTTTCCGAACCGCCGGATGCGGACCCGCGTGTCCGGTGGTGCCTCCCCGCCCGGTCCGCTCTGCTACAAGATGGAGGCGCAACCTCGACCGCGCATGTAGATTGGAAGCCCCGGTCGGCCCGATCCCCGAGATCCCCATCGACGTGCCCCAGCCGGACGACATCATTCCGCGCCCGCTCGCCGAGTTCACCGCTGCCCAGGCGGCCGCGGCGATGCAGCACTGCTTCGAAGGCTACCTGGTTCCCGTGCGACCCACGCCGGAAGGGTGGGAGCGGCGCTTTCGCGGCGAGCACCTGGACCCGTGGGCCAGCCGCATCTACGAGCGCGGCGGAGAGCCGGTGGCGGTGCTCTTCATCACCCGGCGCGGGTGGACCAGCCGGGTGGGCGGGATGGCGGTGGCGAAGGACGCGCGGGGCGGGGGGCTGGGACGCCGCGTGATGCGCGACGCCGTGGCCGACGCCAGGGCCCGGGGCGACCGCGTGCTGCTGCTGGAGGTCATCGAGCAGAACACGACGGCCGTGCGGCTCTACAAGTCGCTCGGCTTTCGCATGGTGCGCCGGCTGGTGGGCTACCGCCGCGATCCGCAGCCGGTGGAGGGCGACGTGGACGTGCTGCGGGAGATCGATCCCTCGGAGTTCGCGCGCATGGCGTACCACGAGGCGGACGCGGGCCTGCCGTGGATGATCGCCCCCGAGACGCTGATCGCCGCCACCGCGCCGTCGCGCGCCTTCGCGCTGGAGGACCGCGCCTACGCGCTGGTCGCGAACGCCGAGGCGGAGACGCTGACGCTCACGGCCATCGTGGTGCCGCGCGCGCACCGGCTGGAGGGGTGGGGGACGCGGATGCTGCGCGCGCTGGCCGCGGCGTTCCCGGGCAAGCCGTGGCAGGCCATCGCCCTGATCCCCGAGAACATGGCGCCCGGCTTCTTCGAGCGCGCCGGCTGGGAGCGGCAGGGGATCAGCCAGCTGGAGATGCGGCTGGAGCTTTGAGTGCGTGAGTGCGTGAGTGCGTGAGTGCGTGAGTAGGGAAGTGGAGGTGCCGAGCCCGATCCGCGAAGGCGGATTTCGCGAATTTCGAGCGGCGACTTCAGTCGCTCTTGGCGCGGGCGCGGCAATTTCCCGGTCCAGATTCACAAAGCGCATCATTCGCTCTTCGCGGGCGCCCCGCGCGTCGTCACCCCACACGACAGATCGAAGTTTACACCCTCTCCCACGCAGTTTGTGGGAGAGGGTGCGGCTCTAAGGCCGCGGGTGAGGGCCCCGCGGGTGAGGGCCCCCTCCGTGCCCCACTGAGACTGCGGCGCCACACCACGCATGTGGGGACAAATTGCGCAAGGCCTGCCGATAAATCGCTGGATACCAGAGACTTGCGCTGGATTGTCCCCTTCCGCGCCGTCATGGTCCACCCGTTGCCACAGGGCGACGCGTGCCGAACGGCGCCCTTCCGGCGCGCTGCCGCGAGATGTGCCTCCCCAGGCTCTACGTACGCGGGAACGATCGGTCGTGCAATCATGGCAGCTCCATTGGGGATAATGCTTGTCCTGGGGAGGCGATCCGCGGAGGGCCCTGATCGCCCGCGCGACCGGTCGCCGGGCGGCGGGGAAGGTGCCGGCGGTCGCAGGACCCCGCGCGGCGCATGGCCGTGGCGGGTCTACATTTCAACACACCAGAGGAACGTCACAATGAGCAAGCCCGAGCAGAACGAGCAGGTCTTCACCGGAACCTCGAACAACGGCAACCTGCAGGAGGCCCTGGACGCCGCCGTCGCCCGGATCGGCCACGGCGGCCCGTGGCGGCTGGCGGCCATCGACGGCGTGGAGGGGATCGTGAGCCAGGTGAACGTGCGCATCTTCGCGGTGGCGGGCGCCCCCGCCGCCGACGGCCAGGAACGCCCCGGCCAGCCCGGGGAGGGCGAGACGCTCACCACGCTGCAGGGAACGGTGGAGGAGATCCCCGAGGGCACCCTCAGCATCTGCCAGGACGGGGCCGAGTACGAGCTGGTGACGCAGACCGCCGAGGGCGAGGAGCGCCTGCGCCTCCGGCCCGTCAGCGGCCGCGCCGGAAGCGTGCTGCGCCGCTACGCTGGCACCGGCGAGGAGGTGAGCGTCACCGGGGTCATCCGCCACGTGGAGTGCACGGTCATGGACGTCACCCGGGCGCGGCCGGTGTCCGCCGCCGCGGAAGCGGACGCGGACGGCGCCGGCCAGGGACGCCCCGGCCAGCCGGGGGAGGGTGAGACGCTCACCACGCTGCAGGGAACGGTGGAGGAGATCCCCGAGGGCACCCTCAGCATCTGCCAGGACGGGGCCGAGTACGAGCTGGTCAGGCAGACCGCGGAGGGCGAGGAGCGCCTGCGCCTCCGGCCCGTCAGCGGCCACGCGGGAAGCGTGCTGCGCCGCCACGCCGGCACCGGCGAGCAGGTGAGCGTCACCGGGTACGTCCGCACGGTGGAGTGCACGCGCATGGACGTGACGGAGGCGCGCCCGGTCCCCGCCGCCGCCGGCGCCGCGCAGGGCTGAGCGACCCCGCCGCTCGCGGGGCGCGGCCGGACCGTTGCCGCACCGCCGGTCGCGCCCCTATCGTTCCCGCCGCCCCC
>DATAAG010000855.1:0-6725 GCA_036260235.1 Longimicrobium sp. | reverse complement strand
CGAGACCGATTACGTGCAGCTGCGCCCGGGCGACCGTGTCGCGCAGGCGTCGAACGCCGGCTTCGACGCGCTGACCTTCGAAGTCTGGGGCGCCTTCCTCAATGGGGCCACCCTGGTGGGGATCCCCCAGGACGTGCTCCTCTCTCCCCGCGCCCTTCGCGACACGCTGCGCGAGCAGCGCGTCACCACGATCTTCCTGACGACCGCGCTGCTGAACCAGCTCTCACACGAGCAGCCGGACATCTTCGCGCCGCTGCGCGAGGTGCTCTTCGGGGGGCAGGCCGTGGACGCCGCCAGCGTGCGGCGGCTGCTGAAAGGTGGCAGGCCGCAGCGGTTGCTGCACATGTACGGCCCCACGGAGACGACCACGTTCTGCCTGTACGAGACGGTGGAGCACGTCGCGGAGGACGCGCTGACCGTTCCGCTGGGACATGCGACGGGGAACCAGCGGATCTACCTGCTGGATGGTGCCCTGAACCCGGTGCCGCGGGGCGTGCCGGGCGAGGCGTACGTGAGCGGCGGCGGTGTGGCACGCGGGTACCTGGACCGGCCCGCGCTCACCGCGGAGCGCTTCGTGCCCGACCCGTTCTCGACAGAGCCGGGTGCGCGGATGTACCGCACCGGGGACCGGCTGCGGTGGCGGGGGGAGAGGATGCTGGAGTTCGTGGGCCGCCTGGACGCGCAGGTGAAGATCCGCGGGTTCCGCATCGAACCGGGCGAGGTCGAGAGCGTGCTGTCGGCGCATGCGGCGGTGCGCGAGGCGCGGGTGATCGTGCGCGAGGACGCGTCCGGCGAGGCGCGGCTGGTGGCCTACGTGGTGGCCGACGTGGACGCGGAGGAACTGCGCGCGTACCTGCGGGGGAGCCTGCCGGAGTACATGCTCCCGGCCGCGATCGTGGGTTTGGAGCGCTTGCCGGTGACGCCGAACGGGAAGCTGGACGTGAAGGCGCTCCCCGCGCCGGAGTTCGCGTCGGCGGAGGACCGGTACGTGGCGCCGCGCACGCCGGTGGAGGAGGTGCTGGCGGGGATCTGGATGGAGGTGCTGCGCCTGGAGCGCGTGGGCGTGGAGGAAAGCTTCTTCGACCTTGGCGGGCACTCGCTCCTGGCCACGCGGGTGGTGTCGCGGGTCCGTCAGGTGTTCGGGGTGGAGCTGCCGCTGCGCGCGCTCTTCGAGGGTCCGACTGTGGCGGAGCTGGCGGGGCGGGTGGAGGAGATGCGCCGCGCGGGGCTGCCGGTGCTGCCGCCGGTGGTGCCGACGCAGCGCGCGGGTGCGCTGCCGCTGTCCTTCGCGCAGGAGCGGCTCTGGTTCATCGACCGGCTGGAGCCGGGAAGCGCCGCCTACAACGTGCCCGTGGCATGGCGCCTGGGGGGCGCGCTGGACGAGGCGGCGCTGGAGCGCGCGCTGGGCGAGATCGTCCGCCGCCACGAGGCGCTGCGGACCACGTTCGCGGAGGCGGACGGCGCCCCGGTGCAGGTGGTCGCGCCCTTCGGCGGGTTCGCGCTGCCGGTGGAGGACCTCTCCGGTCTCGGTGAGGCGGATCGCGAGACGGCGCTCAGGCGGCGCGCGGGCGAGGAGGCGCGGCGGCCGTTCGACCTCTCGGCGGGACCGCTGTTCCGCGCAGCGCTGCTGCGGCTGGTGACGGTGGATCACGTGCTGTTGCTGTCGATGCACCACATCGTCAGCGACGGGTGGAGCATGGGGCTGCTCTTCCGCGAGCTGTCGGCGCTGTACGCGGCGTTCCGCGAGGGCGGCGAATCGCCGCTGCCGGAGCTGGCGGTGCAGTACGCCGACTACGCCGTGTGGCAGCGCGAACAGCTGGCGGGCGAGGTGCTGGATCGGCAGCTGGCGTACTGGCGGGAGCGGCTGGCGGGCGCCCCGGAGCTGCTGGAGCTGCCCACCGACCGTCCCCGCCCGCCGGTGCAGACGTACCGGGGCGCGACGGTTCCGGTGGAGCTCTCTCTCGAGCTGCTGGAGCGGCTCCAGAGGCTGGGGCGGAGCGAGGGGGCGACGCTGTACATGACGCTGCTGGGCGCCTTCCAGGTGCTGCTGTCGAAGTACAGCGGGAGCGAGGACATCGTCGTGGGCAGCCCGATCGCGGGGCGGACGAGGAAGGAGGTCGAGGAGCTGATCGGCTTCTTCGTCAACACGCTGGTGCTGCGGACCGATCTGTCGGGAGACCCGAGCTTCCGCGAGGTGCTGGGGCGGGCGCGGACGGCCACGCTGGGCGCGTACGAGCACCAGGAGGTGCCCTTCGAGAAGCTGGTGGCGGAGCTGCAGCCGGAACGCTCCCTGAGCCACACGCCGCTCTTCCAGGCGATGTTCGCGCTGCAGACCGCCGGGGGTGGGGGAGGCGCTCTTGCGGGGCTCGAGGTGAGCGGAGTCGAATCGGAGCTTGCGAGCGCCAAGTTCGATCTCTCCCTGACGCTCTCGACGACTGCCAAGGGGCTGCGGGGAGGACTGACCTACAGCACGGACCTCTTCGAGCGCAGCACGGCCGAGCGGATGCTCAGCCACCTGGAGCGGGTGCTGGAGCAGGTCGCCGCGGACGCGGACGTGCGGCTTTCGCAGCTGGAGCTGCTCGGGGATGCGGAGCGCGCACTGGTGCTGGAGGAGTGGAACCGGACCGAAGCGGAGTATCCGGCGGACCGGTGCATCCACGAGCTGTTCGAGGTGCAGGCGGCGCGCACGCCGGAGGCGGTCGCGGTCGTCTACGAAGGCGAGGCGCTGAGCTACGCGGAGCTGAACGCCCGCGCCAACCGGCTGGCGCACCACCTCCGCGCCCTGGGGGTGGGGCCCGACGCGCGCGTGGCGATCTGCGTGGAGCACGGCCCCGCGATGGTGGTGGGCGCCCTGGCCGTGCTCAAGGCGGGCGGCGCGTACCTCCCGCTCGACCCCGGGTACCCCGACGAGCGGCTGCGCTACATGCTGGAGGACGGCGCTCCGGCGGCGCTCCTCACGGGGCCCACACTTCTCGGCCTCTTCGAGGGCGTCCGCGTCCCCGTGCTGGACCTGGAGGCGCCGCGTCCGGCGTGGGCCGGCCAGCCGGAGACCAACCCGGAGCGGGGCGCCCTGGCGCCCACGCACCTGGCGTACGTCATCTACACCTCCGGCTCCACCGGCCGCCCCAAGGGGGTGCGCGTGGAGCACCGTGGGCTGGCCGCCACCTTCTCCGCCGCCCGCCGACTGTTCGGCATGGAGGCGGGCGACCGCGCCGCCTCGCTCTCCTCCTTCGCCTTCGACATCTGGCTGGTGGAGACGATCCTCCCGCTCCTGGCCGGCGGCACCGTGCTCCTGGTTCCGCGCGAGCGGGTGCCCGACGTGCCGCGGCTGGTGGACGACCTCTGCGCCTGCACGCACCTGCACGCCGTGCCTGCGCTGATGCGCCGCATCGTCGAAGAGGTCCGTGCCCGGCCGGGAGGTGTGCTCCCCTCGCTGCGCCGCGCGTTCGTGGGCGGCGACGCGGTCGCGCCCGACCTGCTGGAGGAGATGCGCGGCGCCTTCCCGGCTGCGGAGATCTCCGTGCTGTACGGCCCCACCGAGGCCACCATCATCTGCGCGTCGCACCGGCTGGGGAGCGAGCCGGCCGCGCGGCAGATGCTGGGGCGGCCGCTGGGGAACGCCGCCCTCTACGTGCTGGACGCCGCGGGGCGGGTGGCGCCGGTGGGCGTCGCCGGCGAGCTCTGCCTGGGCGGGGCGAGCGTGGCGCGTGACTACCTGGGACGGCCGGGGCTCACGGCGGAGCGCTTCGTTCCCGACCCCTTCTCGGCCCAGCCCGGGGCGCGGCTCTACCGCACCGGTGACCGGGTGCGGTGGCTGGCCGCGGGTGAGCTGGAGTTCCTGGGGCGCACCGACCGGCAGGTGAAGGTGCGCGGCTACCGCATCGAGCCGGGCGAGATCGAGGCGCGGCTCGCCGAGCACCCGGCCCTGCGCGCCCCCCTCGTCCTGGTGCGCGAGGACGTCCCCGGCGACCGGCGGCTGGTGGCATACTACCTGGCGGACCAGCCGGTTGCGGTGGACGCGCTGAAGGCGCATCTCGCCGAGCGCCTCCCGGGGTACATGGTGCCGGCGGCGTACGTGTGGATGGAGGCGTATCCGCTTACGCCGAACGGGAAGGTGGACCGCAAGGCGCTTCCGGCCCCGGAGCCGGGCTCGATGGACGAGCGCTACGTGCCTCCGCGGACGCCGGCGGAAGAGGTGCTCGCCGTGACCTGGGCCGAGCTGCTGGGCGTGGAGCGGGTGGGCGTCCGCGACGACTTCTTCGCGCTGGGCGGACATTCGCTGCTGGCCACGCGCGTGCTGTCGCGGGTCAGGGAGCGGTTCGACGTGGAGCTGCCGCTGCGCACCCTGTTCGAGCGGCCCACCGTGGCGGAGCTGGCGGAGGCGGTCGACGTGCTGCGCCGCCACGGGACGAGTGCCCTCCCGCCGGTTGTCCCCGCCCGTCGCGACGGGCCGCTGCCGCTGTCGTTCGCGCAGGAGCGGCTGTGGTTCCTGGACCGGATGGATCCGGGGAACCCCACGTACAACATGTACCTGCCGCTGCGGCTGCGCGGGGCCCTGGACGTGGCCGCGCTGGAGCGTGCCCTGGGCGAGATCGTCCGGCGCCACGAGGCGCTCCGCACCACTTTCGCCGAGGCGGACGGCTCGCCGGTGCAGGTGATCGCGCCGTACGAGGGCTTCGCCCTTCCGGTGGAGGAGGTCCGGGGCCGGGCCGAGGCGGAGCGGGACGCCGTGCTCCGGCAGCGCGCGGCGGAGGAGGCGGTGCGGCCGTTCGACCTGGCCTCGGGCCCGCTCTTCCGCGCCACGCTGCTGCGGCTGGACGAAGACGACCACGCGCTCCTGCTCGCCATGCACCACGTGGTGAGCGACGGGTGGAGCATGGGCATTCTCCTCCGCGAGCTGTCCGCGCTCTACGCCGCCCATCGCGACGGCGCCGAGCCGGCGCTGCCGGAGCTGCCGGTGCAGTACGCGGACTATGCCGTGTGGCAGCGCGGGCAGCTCGCCGGCGAGGTGATGGACCGGCAGCTGGCGTTCTGGACGCAGCGGCTGGCCGGCGCGCCCGCGCTGCTGGAGCTGCCGACGGACCATCCCCGGCCGGCGGTGCAGGCGTTCGTCGGGACGCACGTCCCCGTGTCCGTCCCGGCCGCGCTGCTGGACCGGGTGCGGGTGCTGGGGCGGGGCGAGGGCGCCACGCTCTACATGGTGGTCCTGGCCGCCTTCCAGGCCCTTCTCGCCCGGCACGGCGCGGGCGACGACGTGGTGGTGGGCAGCCCCATCGCGGGCCGCACGCGGGGAGAGGTGGAGGGGCTGATCGGGTTCTTCGTCAACACGCTGGCCCTGCGGACGGACCTTTCCGGGAACCCGGACTTCCGCGAGGTGCTGCGGCGCGTCCGCGAAAGCACACTGGGCGCGTACGAGCACCAGGACCTTCCGTTCGCGCGGCTGGTGGCCGAGCTGCAGCCCGAGCGGAGCCTGGGCCACACGCCCCTGTTCCAGGTCATCTTCACGCTGGAGGACGCCGAGCCCTCGCGGATGGAGCTTCCGGGGGTGGCCGTGACCGGCATCCAGGCCGATGCCGACGTCGCGAAGTTCGACCTGGCGCTGACGCTGCGGGCGACCGCCGGTGGGCTCACCGGCGTGCTGACCCACCGCACCGACCTGTTCGAGCGTGCGACCATGGAGCGGATGGCGGCGCGCCTGGCCCGCGTGCTGGAGCAGGTCTGCGCCGACCCGGGGGTGCGCCTGCCGGACATCGACCTGCTGGACCCGGCGGAGCGCCGCCGCGTGCTGGAGGAGTGGAGCCCCGCCGCGGCGGACGTCCCCACCGGCTGCATCCACGCGCTGTTCGCCGCGCAGGCGGCGCGCACGCCGGACGCTCCGGCCGTCGCGTGGCAGGGGCAGTCCGTCGCCTACCGCGCGCTGGACGAGGCGGCCAACCGCCTGGCGCACCACCTGGCCGCGCGCGGCGTGGGCCCCGAGGCGCGCGCCGGGATCGTGGCCGAGCGCACGCCGGAAACCATCGTCGCCATCCTCGCGGTGCTGAAGGCCGGCGGGGCCTGCGTGCCGCTGGACCCCGCCTATCCCGCGGACCGCCTGGCGCACATGCTGGCCGACGCCGGCGTCCACCTGGTCGTCACCCCGGGCGGCCTGCCCTCCGCGCTGAAGGGCGCCGCGCACGACGTGCTCGACCTCCGCGCGGAGGCGGACGCCGTCGCCGCGCGCCCCGCGTGGCCCCCGCGGGTGGACGTGCATCCCGACAACCTGGCCTACGTGGTCTACACCTCCGGCTCCACCGGCCGCCCCAAGGGCGTGGCGGTGGCGCACCGGGGCGTTCCCGCGCTGGTCGGCTGGAAGCAGGCGCGGCTGGGGCAGAGCGCGGCGGACCGGGCGCTCCAGTTCGCCTCGCTCGCCTTCGACGCGGCGGTGGAGGAGGTCTTCGGCGCGCTGCTGACGGGCGGCACGCTGGTGATGGCCCCTCGCGAGGCGCTCCTCCCCGGCCCGCCGCTGTTGGAGACGCTGCGCCGCGAGCGCGTCACCTTCGCCACCCTGCCGCCCTCCGTGCTGGCGGTGATGGACCCGGCGGACGCGCCGGGGCTGCGCGTGGTGGTGAGCGCGGGCGAGGCGCTGCCGCCCGCCGTGGCGGCGCGCTGGGCCGGCGCGGTGGAGCTGCACAACGCCTACGGGCCCACGGAGACGACGGTCTGCGCCTCGTCCGCGCGCGTCGAGG
>DATAAG010000854.1:0-3418 GCA_036260235.1 Longimicrobium sp. | reverse complement strand
GGTAGCGGACTCATGCTTTCGGCGCCGATGCCGGGTGACCGGCCGGAGATCCGGGCCGCCCCCTACGCCCCGGCTGCCGCGAGGGGCACGGGGAGGCCGTCAGTACCGAACATGCGCGCGAACTCGCGGCGGAGCAGGAAGAGGCTCAGCGCGAGATGCACCCACACCGTGGCCGCCGCCAGCACCCACACCCAGGTCATCCGGAAATCCGGAAGCGTGGAGAGGACGACCGCCGGCACGATCAGGATCGCCTGGCGGATGGCGGAGGCGACGAGCGACGGGACGGTGTTGCCGAGCGCCTGGAACATGCTGGACGCCACGAAGACGATCCCCGAGGCGGCGAAGTTCCAGGAGATGATCTGCAGGTACACGGTCCCGGCCTGCACGACCGCGGGGTCGCCGGTGAAGAACGCCACCATCTCCCTCGCCCAGAGGTGCACGGCCGCCGTGATCACCAGCGTGGCGGCGGCCGCCATGAGGGCCGCGTCGCGAAACACCGCGCGCACGCGCTCGGGGAGCCGGGCGCCCACGTTCTGGCCGGCCACCGGGGCCACCGCGAATCCCAGCGCCACGACGGGCATGAAGGTGGCCTGCATCACCCGGGTCCCGATGCCGAAGCCCGCCTGCTCCGCCGCGCCGAAGGGGCGGGCCAGGGTGTAGACGACGGCCTGGTACACCGCCATCATCGCGAACTCGAAGCCCGCGGGAAGGCCGATGCCCAGCAGCCTGCGCCAGGGGGCCAGCTGCGGCCGGGCATCGGCGAGCGAGAAGCGGAGCCACGCGTCCGGGCGGACGAAGTGCAACGACAGCCATCCCAGCGCCAGGACGATGGAGAGGAGCGAGGAGATCGCGGCGCCGGCCACGCCCAGCGGACGCCCCGTGCCCCACCCGAAGATGAGGAACGGGGCGAGCGCCATGTTCGCCACGATGCTCACCGTGGAGATCACCATCGGCGCGCGGAACTGCCCGATCCCGCGCAGCGCGGCGCCCATCACGCCGAGCGGAAACTGCAGCGCCATCGCCGGGATGAACCAGAGCAGGTAGGCGCGCGCGGCGCCGGCGGTGGCGGCGTCGGCGGCCATTGCCCCGGTGTACGCGTCCAGGCTCAGCAGCCCGATCACCAGGAACGCCAGCGCCGTGACCAGCGAGAGCCCGAGCGACTGGTTGAACAGGTGGCCTGCCTCCGCGCGGTCCCGGCGCCCCGCCGCGTGCGAGATGACCGTGGTGGCGCCCACGCCCAGCATCTGCCCCAGCGCGAGCACCAGGAAGGAGAACTGCCCGGCGATGGAAACTCCGGCCACGGCCGCGGTGCCCAGACGTCCCACCCAGTAGAGGTCGATCAGGAAGTAGAGCGTCTGAAAGACCATCATCACGAGCATGAAGCCCGTCGTGGAGAGGAGGTGGCGCCAGACGGGGCCGGTGGTCAGGTCCTTCATGAGGGGAGGAGGTGCGGAGGACGGCAGGATTCCGCGTCGCGCGGGTGAGGAGCCGAAAGCTAAGGTCCCGCGCCGGCCGGTGGAAAGGGCGTATCCGGGAGCGTGTGGAGAGCTCGTCGCCGATCCCGGGAAAGAACTGGGGTACAGAGAATTACGGAGAACAGCCAGAAATACAGAGGATCTCATATCATCGTTGTTCCCCTGTATCTCTGGCTGTTCTCCGTTCCTCTGTACCCTTTCGCCGTTGTTTTGTAGAGGCTGCCCGGCGTCACTCGCGGATGGCGGCGAGCGAGAGGTGCCAGGGCCGCGTGGGGAGCCGGCGGATGCGCGCGAAGCCCGCCTTCGCCAGCGTCTCGGCGAGGGTGGCCTCGTCGTAGCCGGACTTGTGCACGTCCCAGAGCGCGCGGTCGCCCTCCCGCTGCCATCCCCAGAACCCCGCCAGCGCGTGCTGCCGCGCCGTCCAGCGCCGGTTGGCCTCGGAGCGGCTCCCCGGGCGGGCCTTCAGGAACTGCCGCATGTGGTAGCGGATGTCGGGGACGATCACCTGCAGGTCGCCCCCCGCGCGCAGGATGGTGCGGAAGGCGGCCAGGGTGCGCTCGCCCTGCGCGAAGGTGAGGTGCTCGAAGAAGTGCCGGCAGTAGATGGAGCGCACGCTCCCCGCCGGCAGCCGCCCGTCCAGCTCCCAGGCGTCGCAGACGATCGCCACCCCCGGCAGCGCGCGGACGTCCACCCCCACGAAGCCGGGGCGGACGCGGTCGCCGCACCCCACGTCCAGGCGCAGCCCGTCCGCCGGCAGAGCCGCCGCGCTCACCGGGACGCCCCCAGGTTGGAGATCACCACCACCGTCTTCTTTCGCCGCCCCTTGCGCACCGAGGTCCCCACGATGCGGTACCCCGCGCCCGGGCACGCCGCCTCGAACCGCCGCAGCCACGACTTCGGGCGGAAGACGGAGAGGTGGCTGTGGCCGTCGTCGTAGCAGGCGATGCGGTGGTAGCAGACGTCCGCGGCGGCGTGCAGCCGGCGGATGACTTCCGGGAGCGACGCGGGGGGGAGGTGCTCCAGGAAGTCGGCGGAGGCGAGCAGGCCGTAGCGGCGCTCCGGGCGGAAGGCGGCGACGTCCTGCTGGACGAAGCGGATGCCGGGGTTCTCCCGCAGCACCCGGTCCAGGACGGGCGAGCGCGCCCAGTCCACCCCCGTGACGTCCTTCCAGTGCTTCGCCGCGCGCTGCAGGAAGAGGCCGTTGCCGCAGCCGACCTCCAGGATGGATTCGGCGCCCACCGCCAGCAGCGCGGGAAGGTCGTCGATGAGCCAGTTGTTGGTCTGGTAGCGCGGGCTGGTGTCGTGCAGCGCCTGGTAGTAGCCGGCGTCCGCCCGGCGCGCGTCTCCCGGCGCCGCGGCCGGGGGCTTCGCGGCGGCCGGCTTCGCGGCGGTCCGCTTCGGCGGCTTTGGCCGGGCGCTCACGCGCTCTTCCGCACCGGCTGCCGGGCGAGCTCGGCGGCCAGGGAAAGGTTCGCCTCCATCCACGCGGACAGGCTGTACTCCGCCACCCGCTCGCGCAGTTGCGCGCCCCGCTCCGCCCATTCCGCGCGCGCCGCGAGCACCTCGCCCACCGCGCGGGCGAAGGAGGCGGGGTCGTCGGCCAGGATGCCGCAGCGGCCGTCCGCCAGCAGGCGCCCGGCCCACCCCACGGGCGCCGCCACCACCGGCACCCCCGCGTGCAGCGCGTCGAAGAGCGGCCAGGGCCCGGTGTCGGCCGCCCCGGTGATGGCCACGCAGTCGAACCGGCCGATCCACCCGGCGGCGCGGTCGGGGGGAAGGCGACGCAGGCCGGTGGCGGTGCAGGCCACGCCGGCGCGCCGCAGCGCCGCGGCGGCGCCCTCCAGCCGCTCGCCCACCAGCACCACCCGCGCGTCGCCGCCCAGCGCGCGCGCCGCCTCGACGAACCAGTCCAGCCGCGTGACGTCCTCGCCCCCGTGCTTCGC
>DATAAG010000853.1:0-15251 GCA_036260235.1 Longimicrobium sp. | reverse complement strand
GCCCGCGCCCCGAGAAGGCCGCCTTCCGCTGTCGTTCGCGCAGCAGCGGCTGTGGTTCCTGGAGCAGCTGGGAGGTCTGGGCGGCACGTACCACATGCCCATGCGCCTGCGTCTGCGGGGCGGCCTGGACCGCGACGCGCTGGTGGGCGCGCTGGACGGGATCGTGGCGCGGCACGAGGCGCTGCGCACCACCTTTGCGCAGGTGGACGGCGTCCCGGAGCAGCGCATCGCGCCGGCGGCGGCGAGCGGATTTCACCTGGTGGAGCACGACCTCGGCGGGGCGGCCGACGCGGAAGCCGAGCTCGGCCGATGGATGGCCGAGGAGGCGGGTGCGCCCTTCGACCTGGAGCGGGGCCCGCTCATTCGCGGCCGGCTCATCCGGCTGGCGGCGGACGACCACGTGCTGCTGCTGACGATGCACCACATCGTCAGCGACGGCTGGTCGATGGGGGTGCTCACCGGCGAGCTCTCCGCGCTCTACGCCGCCCACGCCCGGGGCACGGAGGCGCGCCTTCCCGCGCTGCCGGTGCAGTACGCCGACTACGCGGCCTGGCAGCGGCGGTGGGTGGAGGGCGAGGTGCTGGAGGCGCAGGCGGAGTACTGGACCCGGACGCTGGAGGGTGCCCCGGAGCTGCTGGAGCTGCCCACCGACCGCCCGCGGCCGGCGCAGGTGGACCATGCGGGGGCGATGCTCGGGGTGGAGCTGGACGAGGCGCTCGCGGCGGAGCTGAAGGCGCTGTCGCGGCGGCACGGCACCACGCTCTTCATGACGCTCCTGGCCGGGTGGGCGGTGGTGCTGGGCCGGCTCTCGGGCCAGGCGGAGGTGGTGGTCGGCACGCCGGCGGCAGGCCGCGGGCGCCGGGAGATCGAGGGGCTGATCGGCTTCTTCGTGAACACCCTGGCGCTGCGCATCGACCTCTCGGGCGCGCCGTCCGTCGCCGACGTGCTGGCGCGGGTGAAGGAGCGGGCGCTGCGAGCGCAGCAGAACCAGGACATCCCCTTCGAGCAGGTCGTCGAGCGGGTCGATCCCGTGCGGAGCCTGTCGCACAGCCCGCTCTTTCAGGTGATGTTCGCCTGGCAGGACACGCAGCGGGAAGGTGGCCTGTCGCTCCCGGGGCTGGACGTGGGCAGGGTGGGCGTGGCGTCCTCGCACGTGCAGTCGCAGTTCGACCTGTCGCTCTCCTTGCGGACGGCGGGAGACCGGATCGTGGGGAGCGTGACGTATGCGACGGCGCTCTTCGAGCGGGAGAGCGTGGAGCGATGGGCGGACTCCCTGCGGCGGGTGCTGCAGGAGATGGTCGCGGACGAGAGCCGGCCCGTGGAGCGGCTGGCGCTGATGCCGGCGGAGGAGCGCGCCCGGGTGGTGGAGGAGTGGAACCGCACGGAGGCGGACTTCCCGCGCGAGGCGTGCCTCCACGAGCTGATCGAGGCCCAGGTGCGGCGCACGCCCGGCGCGGTCGCCGTGGTCCTCGAAGGGGAGGAGCTCACCTACGCGGAATTGAACGCGCGGGCGAACCGGCTGGCGCACCACCTGATCGCGCACGGCGTAGGACCCGACGTGCGGGTGGGGGTGTGCGCGGACCGGAGCCTGGAGATGATGGTGGCGCTGCTGGGGGTGCTCAAGGCCGGCGGCGCGTACGTGCCGCTGGACCCCGGCTACCCCGCGGAGCGGCTGGCGTACATGCTGGCCGACAGCACCCCGGCGGCGGTGCTCGCGCAGCAGGAACTGCGCGGCCGGGTCGAGCACGCGGGCGTGCCGGTGCTGGAGCTCGACGCGTCCGCCCCCGCGTGGGCGGACCGGCCCACGACGGACCCGGAGCGCGGCGCGCTCACGCCGGACCACCTGGCGTACGTGATCTACACCTCGGGGTCCACCGGCCGGCCCAAGGGGGTGGGGGTCCAGCACCGCGGGGTGGTGAACCGGCTGAGCTGGATGGAGGCGGTGCACGGCCTGGGGCCGCGCGAGACCGTGCTGCAGAAGACGCCGTACAGCTTCGACGTCTCGGTGTGGGAGCTGTTCTGGCCGCTGGCGGCGGGCGCGCGGCTGGTGCTGGCGCGCCCCGGGGGGCACCGCGATCCCGCCTACCTGCTGGAGGTCGTCCGGCGGGAGCGCATCACCACCGTGCACTTCGTTCCGTCGCTCCTGGCGGCGTTCCTGGCGCACCCCGACGCCGAGCGGGGCGCGGTGCCGGAGCTGAGGCGGGTGGTGAGCAGCGGCGAGGCGCTGCCGCCGGAGCTGGTGGCGCGCTTCGGCGAGCGGCTGCCGGGCGTGGAACTGCACAACCTGTACGGCCCCACCGAGGCGTCGGTCGACGTCACCTTCTGGCGCTGCCCCACCGACGGCTCGGCGGCCCGCGTCTCCATCGGCCGGCCGGTGCCGAATGCCCGGATCTACCTCCTGGACCCGGGGGGCGAGCCGGTGCCGGTGGGGGTGCCGGGCGAGCTGTACATCGGCGGCGTGCAGGTGGCCCGGGGCTACCTGGGGCGTGCGGGGCTGACGGCGGAGCGCTTCGTGGCCGACCCGTTCGGCGGCGAGCCGGGGGCGCGGCTGTACCGCACGGGCGACCGGGCGCGGTGGCTGGCGGACGGGACGATCGAGTACCTGGGGCGGATCGACTTCCAGGTGAAGGTGCGCGGCTTCCGCATCGAGCCGGGCGAGATCGAGGCGCGGCTCAGGGAGCACCCGGGCGTGCGCGAGGCGGTGGTGCTGGCCCGCGAAGACGCGCCGGGCCAGACCCGGCTGGTGGCGTACCTCGCCGGCGGCGAGGGCGTGGAGGCCGACGCGCTACGGGCCCACGTGGGCGCCGCGCTGCCGGAGCACATGGTGCCGTCGGCGTACGTGCGGCTGGAGCAGTGGCCGCTCACCCCCAGCGGCAAGCTGGACCGCAAGGCGCTGCCGGCGCCCGGCGGCGATGCGTTCGCCCGGCGCGGCTACGAGGCGCCGGTGGGGGAGACCGAGCAGGCGCTGGCGGAGATCTGGGCCGAGGTGCTGCGCGTGGAGCGGGTGGGCCGCCGGGACAACTTCTTCGAGCTGGGCGGGCACTCGCTCCTGGCGGTGCAGGTGACCGCGCGCATGCGGCAGGCGCTGCAGGTGCAGGTCCGACTGGGGGACATCTTCTCGCATCCCACGGTGGAAGCGCTTGCCGCCCGCGTGCGCGGGACGGGGCGGCCCGCTGCGGACGACCGGGCGATCGCCATCCGTCCGGCGGGCTCGCAGCCCCCGCTCTTCCTGGTGTACGAGGGAGGGGGGTCGACGGCGTACGCACAGGTGCTCCATCCCCACATCGACGGCGACATCCCGGTGTACGCGCTGCCGGCGCCCCCCGCGGACGCACCCCTGCGTACCGTGGAAGGGATGGCGACACGCCTGGTGCGGAGGATACGCGAGGTGCAGCCTTCGGGCCCCTACCGGCTGGCGGGGTGGTCGTTCGGCGGGGTGCTGGCCTACGAGACCGCCTCACAGCTGATCGGCCAGGACGAGATCGTCGAGTTCGTGGGGATGTTCGACAGCTACTGCCCCACACACCCCAGCGTCGCGCCGCGCGAGGCCACGGCCGAGAACGCCCTGCTGTTCCAGGGCCCCCGCATCGGGGAGGCCGGGAACGAAGGCGGGCGCACGGCGTCCGGCGAGGAGACCGGCGCCGCCGGGGAGGTGGATCTCGAGACGTTCGTCGCTAGGCTGCGCCAGGAGGGGAGGCTCCCCGGCCACGCCACCGCGGCGCAGTTCCGCGAGACGCGGGACCGCCGGCGGATCCATCAGCATGCCCTGCGCGGGTACTCTCCGCAGCCGATCCCGGTTGCGGTCCACCTGTTCCCCGCCCGGGAGAGTGCCGAGCCCGACCTGTCGCGCGGCTGGCGGGCTCTCCTCCCCGAGAGGTCGCTCCAGGTGACGCCCGTACCGGGGACGCACACGTCCATGATGCAGGCCCCGAACGCGGCGTCTCTCGGTGAAGCGCTTTCGCGGCGGATCGATCAGGCGTGGGAGGGCGGAAAGGCGCCGGCCGGGGAGGGCTACGCGCCCGTCGTGAAGCTTCGGGGCGGCAAGCCCGGCTGCGCTCCCACCTTCTGCGTCCCCGGCGCGGGGACCAGCGTGGCCAGCTTCGTCGAACTGAGCGGCTGCCTGCATTCAACCGGGCCGGTGCTCGGGCTGCAGCCGCGGGGGCTGGACGCGGCGACCGTTCCGCACTCCACGGTGCAGGCGGCGGCGGAGCATTACCTCCGCGCCGTCCACGAGGCAGGTCCCGAAGGGCCCGTCCACCTGCTGGGCCATTCCTTCGGCGGGTGGGTCGCGTTCGAGATGGCGCTGCGGCTCCGCCAGGCGGGGCGCCCGGTCGCGTCGCTGACCATCCTGGACAGCGACGTGCCGGACCAGGACGAAGGCTCGATCCGCGAATACGATGGCGTGGAGGCGTTCCTCAAGCTGGTCGAGATCCTGGAGCTTACGGCGGAACGGCCGCTGGGGATCGCGTGCGCGGACGCCGGCGCCCTGGACGAGGCCGGACGGCTGAAGCTGCTGCACTGCAGGATGCTCCGGTACGGCCTGATCAGCGCACGTTCCACGTACCAGGCGCTGTACGGGCCCCTGCGGACGTTCGCGCGCTGCCTGCGGACCACCTACCGGCCCTCGGGCGTGTATCCCGGCCCGCTCCGGCTGGTGCTCGTCCCCGATCCGCGCAGGGACGAGGAGGCCAACCGCGCGCAGTTCGCGGAGACGGTGCGCGGGTGGAGACGGTGGGCGCCCGGGCTGGTGTTCTCGGCCGGCGCGGGAAACCACGTCACCGCGCTGAAGCCACCCCACGTCGCGAGCCTGGCTGCCTTCCTCGCCGAGGATCGCAGATGATCGGGGCCCGACCCGGCGCCCGCGCGACGCTTCACGCGCGCGAGCGACCTGATCCGCCGCAAGGTGACGACCGGGTGTGATCCACTGCGGCGGGGCCATCCGCTTCCTCCCGGTGGGGAGGCTCCCCGTCGACGCGAGGCCGGGGAGTTCCACCGGGAGCGCATGGCGCCCCGTACGCGCAACGCGGGCAGCGTTTCCGACATCCCGGCCTGGCTGCTGGCGGAGCACGACGTCCTGCAGGTGCCGCGCGGCGAGTACGCCCGGTGGCCGCTGGACGCCGGGTGACCGGCGCCGGACGCCGGTTCCGGGCTCCCGCGGGGAAGGCGGAACCGGGTTGCGGGGCTCCCGGCATCTGCTTCCGCCACCGCTTGCCCGCCGGCGCCGGATGGCGTTAAATTTAGCGTCTTCAGGGAGTAGGTCACGGCGATCCGCCGCCTGCCCCTGCCAGTGTGCAGGTTCCAGGATGGCCCCTTCGATCGCGCCGGCGCCGCGGGAGCTTCTTTCCGCCGCCGTCCGCGTCCGCTGTGCATCCGGTTCCCTTTCCGCTACCGGTCGCCCGTTTTCGCACCCGCGCAGCGCGTCCGTTACGCGCTGCCGCGGCGGGTGCGCACCGCATACCACCCGACCAGACACCCATGCGTCGATTCCTCACTGAGCGTCCCCCGTTCCGCGAAACGCTGGACCAGTACCGGCGTCTGCTGGTCCTGCTGCGGCCGTACTGGGGAAGCCTCGTCCGGAGCGTGCTGCTCGGGCTGGTGATCGGCCTGGTAGGCATGGCGCCGCCGTACCTGTCCAAGCTCCTGATCGACGAAGTCTATCCCTCGCGCGACGGGATGCTCATGGAGGTGCTGGTCGTCGGCCTCCTGGCGATCGCCGTCACGGTGGCCGCGATGGAGGGGATCCGCGGCTACTTCCAGACCCACGTGAGCGCGCGCCTGACGAGCGCGTCCTCGCTCCTCTTCTTCAACCACCTGCAGCACCTGCGGCCGCGGTTCTTCGAGCAGCGCCAGGTGGGTGAGGTGATGAGCCGGTTCCAGGATGTGCGCATGGCGCTCATCTCCGTGTCCCGGGGCATGGGCTCGGTGTTCGTCCAGGCCGTCTACCTGGTCGTCGTCCCTCCCTTCCTGTTCCTGATCGAGTGGCGCCTGGCGCTGGTCGTCATGGCCTTCGCGCCGCTGACGATCGGCGTCACGCTCCTCTCCGCGCGGATCCTGCACACCTACTACAAGCGCATGGCCGAGGCCCACGCGGAGCTGCGCGGGTACCAGGTGGAGGTTCTCAGCCACACCCGCTCCCTCAAGGTGCTCTCCGTCGAGCACCTGATCTTCGACCGCGCCCGCCGCCAGTCCGACGCCGCGCTCGGGCACGAGCTTCACGCCGGGGTGGCTGAAGAGGGGTTCAACTTCCTCACCAGCATGGTGGCGGCGATAGGAACCGCCGCGCTGACCTGGTACGGCTGGACGCTGATCCTCGGGCAGGAGATGACGCTGGGCAGCTACATCGCGTTCCTCGCGTACGTGGCCTTCTTTTCCCAGCCGTTGATGCACATCAGCCGCATGATGGCGATCATGCAGGAGTCGCAGGTGAGCCTGACCCGGATGTTCGAGTACCTCGACGAGCCCGCGGAGCAGGACCCCGTCTCCGCGTACGAGGAGCCGGCACCGGTGCGGCACCGGCTGGGTGGCCGGATCGAGCTGCGCGACGTCGCGTTCGGCTACACCGCCGAGCAACCGGTGCTGCGCGAGATCAACCTGGTCCTCGAGCCGGGAGAGCTGACCGCCGTGGTCGGGCAGAGCGGCACGGGAAAGAGCTCGCTCCTCCGCCTCATCTGCCGCTTCGAGGAGCCCGTCGAGGGGAACATCCTGTACGACGGGATCAGTGGCGGCGAGATCCCCCTCAAGGACGTGCGCCGGCAGATCGCCGTGGTATGGCAGGACGCCAGCCTCTTCAGGGGAACGATCTGGGAGAACCTGACCCTGGGGATGTCCAATCCCGGCCGGAGGGCGGTGGACGACATCGTGGGCCTCTGCCGGCTCGACGAGCTCCTTACGACGCTGCCGCAGGGATACGACACGCAGGTGGCCGAATGGGGCGCCAGCCTGTCCGCCGGCCAGCGCCAGCGGGTCGCGCTGGCGCGCGCGCTCATCCGCGACACCCCCATCCTGCTCATGGACGAAGCCACTTCCAACATCGATCAGCAGACGGAGAGCGCGATCCTGAAGGATCTGTTCGCCCGCCGCGCCAACCGCACCACGCTGTTCGTGACCCACCGCGTCGTCACGGTGTCGGCCGCCGACAAGATCTGCGTCATGCGGGAGGGAAGGATCGTGGGGCTGGGATCGCACGAGTCGCTGCTCGAGTCCTGCGGCACGTACATCGACATGGTGAACGCCGGCGTGGGCGACCCGGGCCGCCTTCAGCTGCTGACGAGCCGGCCCTGATGACCAGCCTTTGCCGGAGCCGCCGATGAGCGCAACGATTTCAGTTCCCCCCGCACGGAAGGCCCTGCTCCCCGAGGTCGGCACTCCCGGCATGGTCGGGGGCCGGTGGATCGCGCGCGCGGTCAGCCTCACGCTGGGCCTCTTTGCCCTGCTGCTGGCCGGCGCCACGGTGGCGGCGGTGATGATCCGCATGAAGGTGACCGTCGACGGCTCGGGCGTGCTCCAGCCGGCGCAGGTCTGGTCCGTCCGCAGCGAAGAGGCGGGGGTGGTGCGCGACGTCCTGGTCCGGATGGGCGACACCGTGCGGGCCGGCCAGATGATCGCCCGGCTGGACACGGTGCAGCTGTCCGCCGAGCTGGACCAGCTCCGGTCCCGCCGCCGGGTCCTCGGGCTGGACCTGCGCCTGGCGCGGACCTCCGTGCCGCTGGAGGCGCGCTCGGTGGCGGAGCGGAGCGCCGAGGCCGACGCCGGGCTGGTGCGCGCGAACGCCGCGCTGCGCCAGCGCCTGGTGGAGCACGGCTTCGAGCCGGACATCGAGGCGGTGCGGCGGACGTACCGGGTGGGCACCAACGTGGCGGTCGACGAGGCGCTGGCGGCCGTGATGACGGCCGAGGCCGCCGCCCGCACCGCGCGCATCGAGGCGGAGCGCCTGGGCCTGAAGTCGATCGAGCAGAGCCGCCAGCAGGAGCTGATGGCCGAGCTCGACGTCCAGATCGCCACCATCGAGCAGCGGCTCTCGCAGCTGACGCTGTACGCCCCCTCGGCCGGCATCGTGCTGACGGACGGGCTGGAGCGGCTTTCCGGAACGGTGCTGCAGGAGGGGGAGACCCTCCTGGAGATCGGCGCGGACGACGACTGGCGCGTGGCGCTCCTGGTGCCGGAGCGCAACGTCTCGCGGATCCGCGTGGGCGACGACGTCCAGGTGGAGCTCACGGCCTTTGGCCGGGTCAACGCCCCCGAGATCCGCGGCAAGGTGCTGACCGTCGGCGCCGAGCCGGCGCCCGACGCGTCGCAGGCCGGGAATCGCATGTTCCCCGTCACCGTGCGCCTGGACCGCGGGGACCTGGAGGCGGTGGGGCTGGAACGGCTCCGGCGCGGCTACACGGCGAACGCCAGGATCGTCACGCGCTCCGAACGGCTGATCGACCTGGTCTGGGAATACCTGCTCCATCGCACGGAACGGAAGCGAGCGGATCCCGCGCAGGCGCCGGCGGAGAAGAGCCCCCAGCAGGACCGCGCTCCCTGACCGGGGCTGGACTGGAGTGGTTTTCCTCCTGTCCGTACACGGCCCGTGAGCTCAGCGCAGGGGTGAGATCCCGCGCTGCGCCGCCAGATCCTGTCGCTCGCGCGCTGGCATCCGCGCGTGACGACGGTGTGCGCGGCCCTCCCTCACTGCGTTTGTGGTTCCGGTCCCGTGCTGTCATTCCGGCGCGGGATGCCGCGCGCGTCCCGCGGCCGGTGACGCCCGCGGGCCCGCGGGGAGCCCGGCGCGAAGGAGGAGTGCCTGGCGTACGTCGAGGAAGTGTGGACGGACATGACGCCGCTGAGCCTGCGCAGGAAGGCCGTGGCGGGGTGATCCCGGGTGCAGTAACCCAGGGCGGCGGCAGGCGCCCCGCTCTGCGGAGCAGTACGGCCACGGTGTGGCCGCGGGTCTCGCGCAGTGATCTGCTGGTCAGGTCCCCTCGATGGACGTGCGGCCCCTGCGCCCTGCGCAGGGATCCAGCCGCGCCCGGACCAATGAAGTGGCGGCTCGGCCCGGTCCTCACTCCCGGCGTGGTCCTCCGCGCCAACCCGGTTCGCGTTCTTGCAGGCCGTCTTCCGGCTTGCCGGCGCCGCCGGTCGTGCACGCCCTGACGGCCCGGGCCCGTGCCCGCGTCCAGACGCGGCCGGCTCGCCGGTCCCGGCCGCTCCCGCGCAGCAACCGATGACGGGATCCGGCGCGGCGCTTCGCGCCCGCCCGCCCGCTGCGCCATTCCGACCCGTGCCCCCGATCCCAGAGTAGCCATGCCGCACGCAGCACTCCACGTCCAGGACATCGCCGAGGCGGTGTCGATCCGGTTCAACAACCGCGTCTACGAGAAGAGGAGCCGCGGCGAAGACGTGATCGTGCTCTCGTACGGCGAGGCGTTCTTCGACATCCCGCTCTTCCGGTTCGACGACCTCCCCATGCCGGCCCTGTACCACTACTCCCACTCGCGCGGGATCCCCGAGCTGCGGGCGCTGCTGGCCCAGTACTACGGGAGCCGCCACCACGTGCCGGTGGATCCGGCCACGGAGCTCGTCGTCACCGCCGGGTCGAAGATCGCGCTGCACATGACCTTCATGGCCATCCTGGCGCCGGGGGACGAGGTGCTGGTCCAGGAGCCCGCCTGGGTCAGCTACCCCGAGCAGGTGCGGCTCTGCCACGGCCGGCCCGTCGCCATTCCCCGCGGCGTGCCCGTCGCCGAGTACCGGCGCTTCATCACCGCGCGGACCCGCGCGATCGTGGTCAACAACCCGAACAACCCCACCGGCCGCGTCCTGACCGAGCGCGAGTGGCGGGAGATTCACAAGATCGCGAAGGAGTACGACCTCTTCATCGTCGCCGACGAGGCGTACAGCGACTACGTCCTGGATAGCCACGAGTTCATCTCCGCGGCGGCGCACGACCCCGCCAAGGAGCACACCATCGTCTGCAACACCCTGTCGAAGAACTACGGGATGTCGGGGTGGCGCATCGGGTACGTCTTCACCAACGAGGAGCTGCTCTACCAGATCCTGAAGGTGAACCAGCACCTGATCACCTGCCCCGCCACGGTGCTCGAACACTACATCGCCCGGCACTTCCACGAGGTGCTCGACATCACCGCGCCGCAGATCCGCGACGTGGTGGTGAAGCGCGCGGCGGTGGCGCGCATGCTGGACCAGGCCGGAGTCCGCTACCTGCCCGGCGAGGGGACCTTCTACCTGTTCGTGTCGATCGAGGGGAGCCGCCTGGGGTCGGAAGCGTTCTGCACCCGGCTGCTCGAGGAGGGCGGGGTGAGCGCGGTGCCGGGCATCGGCTACGGGGATTCGTGCGACCAGTTCATCCGGCTGTCGGTGGGGTCGGAGAGCATGGAGCGGATCCGCGAGGGGGTGGAGCGGATCGCCATGCTGCTCCACGTAACGACGGAGCCGGGCGTGGGGTTCGGCGAGGAGAATGGAGTGGACCTGGAGGAGCTGGAGGCTCTCCCGGTCGCCTGAGGCTCCGAACCGCCGCGCCCCGGCCTTCCTGGAGGATCCGCGGGGCGGCGCGGCTCCGGGCACGAGAGCCGGACCGCGTCCGTTGGTCCGTGCTGGTCCCGGGCCATGGCGACTACGGAAAGATCCGGCACCTCGTATCCGCGGTCACCAGCTCCGAGCACGGCTGGACGTCGTTCTTTGCCTGTCGCGGAGCTCAACCGCCTGCACGACCGGGGGAGAACCGCGCGCTGACGGAGGCACACGCCCGCCGCGGCCGCCGCGCCGGATCGGGCGGAATCGCATCCGTACGACCCGCGCGCACCTCCCGTCGCTCGAAAGCGCGGGAGCTCCGATTTTCAACCGGCACCGAGAAGGGGAAGTTTCCGTGTATCGATTGCACCGCAGCGGCGGCCGCGTGAAGAGCGCCGGCCTGGGACTCGATGCCCTCTATCCGGAGGAGGCGAGGCGTTACGCCGAGGATCCTTCCCCCGAGCGGGCTGCCCAGTTGCGAGCCGCCTTCCGCGAGGTGCAGGACAACCCTCCCCCTCGCCTTTCCGCGGCGTTCTTTCCGCAGGAGCGGAGAGCCGTCAAGCAGCACCTGCAGCGTGCCGGCCTCTACCGCCCCTTCCTGAAGACGGACCAGGGACCCCCCGGGACCTTCCTCCCGTTCGCCACCGGCGAAGGGGCGGAGATCCGGCCCTGCCGAATCGCGCGGCGGGAAGGGGTGGCGGTGCCGGAGGCGTACGCGGCCGAAGCGCTGGCGGCCGACCCCGTGTCGCGGCGCACCGTGGACCGGGTGCGGGAGTTGTACCGCGAGTACCGGCTGGAGGAGTGTGCCGGAGCCATCGGAGAGCTCGCCGCGCACGTCGGCTACGACCGGCGCGACGCCGACGTGGGGCGCGGCCTCTTCTTCTTCTGCAACGCATCCGCGGCCGACGAGCCCGTGACCATCCCGGAGCACGTCTGCGCGAAGGTGGAGCGGATCGTCAACGAGCTCATGGAGCGGGCGCAGGGAAAGGCCGCGCACGCGAGGGCGCTGTACCGCGACGGCATGCCGCTTCCCGGGGCGCTGGCGTCGGCGCAGACGGCCGAGCCGGTGGAACGGCCGCTCTACTTCCAGGCGGACGTGTACCTGACCCTGGATGGAGACGTCCAGGTAGACCAGATCCAGCTCCCCGACCTTGGCCTGTTCCTCACGCAGCTTTCCCCGGACGGGTACGCCATCCTGCCGCAGGTGCAGCGGATCGTCCGCGACCTGCGCGAGCGGACGACGGAGCAGCTCGCGACCCTTCGCTCCCCGACGTACCTGCTGACCCGTCCCGCGGTGCTGGAATGCCGGGAGGACACGCTGGAGCAGCTGGAGATCCTGGCGCTGCGCAAGATGGCGCGCGAGGTGTGCCTCGACCTCCGCGTCGGGACGCCGGCCGACGTATCCCGGCTCCCGGCCGGCGCGCAGGTCCTGCTGCTCAACGTGGACCCCTGGTCGCCAGAGTGTGAAGCGCTCCTGGAACGGACCTCTCGCGGAGAGATCTCCTGCACGCCGGATCCCTTCCTGAAGCTCCTTTCCCCGGAGCTGACCACGCTGCGCAGGGTGGCCGTCAGGGGAAAGCAGCTCGAGCGGTTCCTGCAGACGATCCGCGCCGGCGCGCAGATGAACGCGAAGAGCTATCACGCGTTCCACCGCGGCATCGAGCGGATCTACCATCACGGCGGGCACACGACGGACATCCTGCACGTGGAGGTGCCGGGAGAGCGCACGCCCACGCCGACGCTGCGGCACTCCGTGCACAGCTTCACGTCGCTGTACAACACGTGCAGCCGCAACGGCTTTCCCGACGTGTGGATCCGGGACGTCCCGGTCGGCCGGGAGAACGCGATCGTGCACAGCGACACGGGCCCCCATCTCGCGGCGTTCCGGTTCTTCTTCTCGCGCGCCTGACCGCGCGGAACGCAATCCATGCACGTGCCCGATCAAGGGATCATGAAGAGCCTGCGGGGCGAGGCGCTGGGCGTCGTGGGCGGCCTCGGGCCGCTCGCGTCCGCCGAGTTCGTCAGGACGGTGTACCGGTGCGCCCCCTGGGACCGGGAGCAGGAAGCGCCGCGGGTGCTGATGGACTCCAACCCGGCGTTCCCCGACCGCACCTCCGCGTTCCTGGCGGGAGAAGACGACGCGGTGCTCCCGATGCTCGTGGAGGCCCTGGACGGCCTGGTCCGGCTGGGCGCCACGCGGCTGCTCATCTGCTGCATGACCGCCCACCACCTGCTTCCCCGGCTTTCCGCGGAGCTGCGCCGCAAGATCGTCCCGGTGCCGGAGGTCATCGTGGCCCAGCTGCGCCGCGCCACCGAACGCTACCTGGTGCTCTGCACCAGCGGGACGCGCCGCCTGTCGCTCCTGGAGCGCCAGCCGGGGTGGGGGGAGGTCGCGGACCGGGTCGTCTTTCCCGGCGCCGCCGACCAGGACCTCGTCCACCACCTGATCTACCGGCTCAAGCGGATGGCGGACCCGGCCGCCCTGGCGCCCCTGGTTTCGTCGCTGCGGGCCAGGTACGGCGCCGACGGGTTCGTCGTCGGGTGCTCGGAGATCCATCTCCTCGCCAACCATCTGTACGGGGGCGTGGAGCACCCGGAGTGCATCGACCCCTTCCTCGCCATCGCATCGAGCCTGGCGCGTCCGGAGCCGGCGGCGCCGGCCAGGACGCCGTGGAGCGCGTTCGGCGTCGAAGGGATCGGCGAGCGCCGGGAATCCGCACTCGTCGCGGCCGCGGCGACATGACGCGGCGAAGCCCCCAAGACACCGCGGCGCGGTCCGCTGCCCGGCACGGCCGGCCGGCTCGGGGCCCCGGGGCGGGCGGCGAGGCTCGGCCGGTGTCTCCGGCGCCCGCGGGTGCCCGGTTCGAAAATCATCCGGCCGCCGTTCCTGCGTCCGGCAGCCATCTCTCCGCAACCGGTGAGTCATGCCCCACACGGCAAGCGAGTCTCCGCGCCGCGCGCCTTCACCACCGCCCATGAACGGGATGTCCGACATTCCGCAACCGGCGGCGGACCGCCAGGCCCCCGCGCCCGACCCAGGCGAGGTCCCGTTCAAGCGGCTGGTCGAAGCGTACCAGGACCCCCACCGTCTCTACGACACGCTGCGGGAACGGAGCCCGGTGAGCTTCGATCCGGCGGCGCGGTGCTGGGTGGTGACGGGGCAGGAGCCGGTGCGCAGGATCCTGGGGGATCCCCGCTTCGTCTCGGACGCGGCGCTCGCGATGCCCGGGATGCGGCGCAGCCCCCGGCGAACGTTCGCCAGCGACGCCATCCAGAAGCAGATCATCTTCGTGGACGGCGCCAAGCAGGCGCGGGTGCAGCGGGCCGTGCTCACCGAGCTCGCCCGCCGCTCGGACGCGCTGGGGCCTCCCCTGCAGGCGTGCGCGGCCGCGCTGGCGGAGCAGGCGCGCGCGCGGGGAGACTTCGACCTGGTCGGCGACTTCGCCGTGCCGTTCACCCTGCAGGCGGTCTCGCTGGTCCTGGGGCTTCCGGTGGGCACTCCTGAAGAGATGGCCCGGCTGGAGCGCTGGTCCAACTCGTACGCGAACGTCACGAGCGGCTACCTCCACGCGAAGATGGAGGACGTGGTGCAGCTCGGAGAGTTCATCCGGATGCACGTCGCGGCGCGGGCGGGGACGCCGTCGGACGACCTCATCGGCGCGTTTCTGCGGGACGGCGGGCTGGACGACGAGGACGACCTGGTCATCCAGTGCATGGGGGTGTACGCGGCGGGGCGGGTCACCACGCAGAAGCTGCTGGCGAACGGGATCCCGCTCCTGCTCCCGGAGTGGAGCTCGTGGCGCGAGATGGTGCGGACGACGCCGTCCGCCGTCCGCCGGCTGGTCGAGGAGCTGCTGCGCCTGGTCACTCCCACGCGCTACGTCGTCCGCTACGCGACCGAAGACGTGGAGATGGCCGGCGGCTCCGCGGCCGACGTCCGCATCAGGCGCGGCGAACGGGTGGTCCTCAGCCTGGAGGCCGCCAACCGCGACGGAGAGGCGTTCGCCGCCCCGCACTCGCTCAGGGCCGACCGGCAGCCGAACCCGCACGTGGCGTTCGGCTTCGGGCCGCACCGCTGCCCGGGGGCGTCCGTGGCCCGCATCGAGATCATGATCGCCCTGCAGGCGTTGCTCGAGACGCTGAGCGAGCTCCGGCCGCATCCGTCGCAGCCGCCCGCCTGGGATCCCAATCCGAACATCGGGGGGTACACGTCCTACCGCTGCCTCTGCGGCTGATACCAGATCCGGGGAAAGAAAGAACCTCACGCAGGCTCAGAGTCAGCACCGCGCACCCGGGTTGGGCGGCATGACGCGGGAGAGTCGTTCGTGTGCTGCGGTGACCAGGTGCTTTGCGTGAGGGAAATCTGACAGATCCGGCGGGTGAAGATCTGCCCGCCGGCATCGCACTCGGGCTGGGTCGCGCGTGAGGCGCCGGGCAGCCACTCCATGGGCCGAGCAGATGCTCGCCTGCTACGACCTGCCCGCCGGAATGCACCGCCTGCGGCTGCGGAGCACCACCAGCGTCGAGCACGACCACGCAGAGATCCGCCGCCCCACGCGCGTGGTGAGGATCTTTCCCGGCGACGCCGGCCGTCGCTGCAGGTGCTGGCGGTACCACATCGCCGTACTGCGCGTTGCCAACGGGGACCAGACGGTGGAGTAGGAGGACTGATGCTGAAGGCAGCAGCACCTCATCCTGCACGCGCGGACACCGGACTACTCGTGATCGAGTCCGCTACC
>DATAAG010000852.1:0-3300 GCA_036260235.1 Longimicrobium sp. | reverse complement strand
GCCGCACCTCGCGGTTGTACTTGGAGGACAGGAACTCGATGTAGTCCAGCACCTGGTACTGCTGGACCTCGGGGAGCGCCTCCAGGTGGCGGATGATCCGGTCGCGGAGAACGTCGTGCATCATGGGCCTCGCCGTGGATGAGCCGGAAGGAGCGGGCAACCGCCGTGCCGCCCCGGAATGGCGTTCGGTCAGGAGGTGCGTCCGGCGATGGCTACGCAGCGGAGGGCCGCGGGGTTTCGGATGCAATCTGCTCGGCGGGGGAGCGGAGGGCAACGGCGAGGGAATAGGGAATAGGGAATCGCCGGCAACGGCAGGTTACAGGTTACAGGTTACAGGTTACAGCCTGCGTCATGCGTGGATAGCCGCCGCTGGTGTCCGCGAAGGCAGACGCGTGTAGTCGTTGCGGCGACTTCAGTCGCTGGACGCCGGGACCGGCGTTGCCCGGCGGGGGAGCGGAGGGCAACGGGAGGGAACAGGGAACAGCCGGCAAGGGCGGGCTACAGGTTACAGCCTGCGCTATGCGTGGATGGGTATCCGCGAAGGCGGCAGCGTGCTTTGTTGCGGCCCTTGCGAATCGAATCCGGTAATCTCGGCCTCGTCCTCCGCTGGAACTTTCCGTGGAGAGAGTCTGGCTGCGGTGCAGTCTGCGACGGCGGACTTTGCGAATTTCCAGCGGCGAATTCATTCGCTCCGGCGCGGAGGCTGCGATCACCTGGTCAGATCCCACGCCGGGACCGGCGTTGCCCTGTGGAGGATCCGCGGATAGACTTCGCGCTCCCTGATCCACCCTCCCGCCCCGACCGCCGGATGCCGCTCCCTCGCATCGCCCGATCCACCGCGCTGGCCGCCGTGCTCGCCGCGGCCGTTCTTCCCCGCCCCGCCGGGGCGCAGCCGCTGGTGTCGCGGCGCGAGGCGGCGGCGGGCGTGGCGGTGATGGCGGGGGCCCTGCTGCTGGACCGCACGCTGGACGGCGTGGTGCCGGCCGGGGGCGGCACGCGCCTGGAGGGCGCGGCGGACGTGCTGAACTTCGGCGGGCGGCCACAGTACGCGCTCGCGCTGCTGGGCGGCACCTGGGCCGCCGGCCGGCTCTCCGGGCACGGGGAGATGGCGGACGCGGCGCTGCGCGTGACCGCCGGGCTGGCGGCCGGCGGCGTGGCGAACGGCGTGCTGAAGTACTCGCTGGGGCGCGAGCGGCCCAGCACCACCGCCGACCCGCTCCGCTTTCGCCCGTTCAACCCGGAGAACCGCTGGCAGGCCTTTCCCTCCGGCCACGCCGTGGTCGCCTTCTCGCTCGCCTCGGCGGTGGCGGAAGAGGCGCGGACGCCATGGGTCACGGTGGTGGCCTATGGCGGCGCCGCGGCGGTCGGATGGAGCCGCGTCTACGACGACAAGCACTGGGCCAGCGACGTGGCCGGCGGCGCGCTCGTCGGCATCCTGGCCGGCCGGTCGACCGTGCGCCTGCTCCGCCGCGGCGCCGCTGCCGGCGAGGGCGATGCGCCGTCCCTCGCCGTGGCGCCCGGCGTGGTCGCCGTCCGCATCCCCGTCCGCTGACCCGCATCCCGCCGATGATCGACGGCATCGAGATCCGCCGCGCCACGCCAGACGACCTGGAGCCGGTGGTGGACCTGCTCGCGGCGCAGCTGGCGGAGCACGACATTCCCATCGACCGCCCGGACCTGGCGTTCGCGGCGGAAGCGCTGCTGCGCGTCCCGGAGCGCGGCGCCGTGCTGGCGGCGGTCCGTCAGGGGTCGATCGTCGGCGTGGCGGCGCTTTCGTACACGTGGACGCTGGAGCGCGGCGGGGCGTGCGCGTGGCTGGACGAGCTGTACGTGGTGCCGCCCCTGCGCGAGCACGGCATCGGCAACCGGCTGCTGGCCGCGGCGATCGCCGAGGCGGACGCGGCGGGGTGCGTGGCCGTCGAGCTGGAGGTGGAGACCTCGCACGCCCGCGCCGAGCACCTGTACCTGCGCCACGGCTTCCATCCCCTCCCCCGCCGCCGCTGGACGCGCACGCTGCGCTGACGTCCCCGCCGCCGCTGGCGCGCCATCTGACGCGGCTTACCTTTCAGGGCGGAACATCAGCACGCCCAACCCGAATCCCGATCCACTCCGATGCCCATATATCCCCTGAAGACGCTGGAGCCCGCGGCGGAGGCCACGGCGCTGTACGACGAGTGGCTGGACGAGATCCGCCAGCAGCTGGAGGCGGGAGAAGACCGGTGGGAGCTCTGCCGGCGGACGCTGACCGGGCTCTTCTACCCGCACCACGCGGACGCCAACCCCAGGAACCTGCCGCTGGCCGCGCAGGCCGCGCTGGCGCAGATGGACGCGCGCAACGTCACGCTGGAGCCGGAATACTACGCCGAGGTGGACGAGGCCCGGTTCCGCGAGCGCAAGCCGCTGCTGTGGATGTGGCAGATGTTCGACCGCAGCCCGCTCGGGGGCAACGTGCACGTGGGGGTGCGGTTCCGGCGCACGCTGGCGCCGTTCATCCTGGGGAGGGTCGGCAAGAACTTCAAGTGCTTCCACTTCGTGGAGTTCAGCTACGGCTACAACCTGGAGGTGGGCGACGACGTGGTGGTGCACCGCAACGTCCTGCTGGACGACCGCGGCGGCATCGTGCTGGGGAACCGCGTGAGCATCAGCGACTACGCCAACATCTATTCGCACACGCACTCCATCGTCGACCAGCGCGACGTCAGCAACCTCAGGACGGTGATCGGCGACGGCGTGCGCATCACCTACCATGCGACCGTGCTGGCGGGGACGCAGGTGGGCGAGAACGCCATGGTGGGGGCGATGGCGCTGGCCACCAAGGACGTGCGCCCGTACCACGTGAACGTGGGCATCCCCGCCAAGTCCGTGCGCGTAAAGCCCAACGCCCCGCCCGAGGCGTACAAGGTCACGCTGCGCAAGGACGGCGAGGAGGGGAGTGCGTGAGTGAGTGCGTGAGTGAGTGCGTGAGTGCGTGAGTGCGTTGGTTTGTAGCGCTTCGGCCCGCGCCCGCCCTGAGCGGCTAAAGCCGCGGCTGGAACTGCGGAAAGCCCCGCAAACGGCGCGGGGCTTCAACCGTGGGGACCCTCACCCCGGCCCCTCTCCCACAACCCGCGCGGGAGAGGGGTGATCGTTTGCGCGCCGAACTCTGTCCCCGCCGTGTCCGCGGAGGCGAACAGCGCGTAGTCGCTGCGGCGCGCGGCGATTTCAATCGCTTGTCCCGGACCCCGCCGCACTCACGCACTCACGCACTCACGCACTCACGCACTCACGCACTCACGCACTAAAGAAGCCGGGGCCCGGCAG
>DATAAG010000851.1:0-6969 GCA_036260235.1 Longimicrobium sp. | reverse complement strand
CCCCTGCTCTCCGACGCGCTCTCCGCGCACGCCGCCGGCCGCGCCCTTCGCTTCGTGGCGGTGAGCGACGGCCTTCACGACGTGACCGGCGGCGAGCGGCTGCGGGCCGACAAGATCGCCCTCCTTTCCGCGCGGGGCGTGCTGCAGGCCGCGCACCCCGCGGCCACCTGCCGCAGCGTGGACGTGGTGGTCCCCGCGTCCGGCGCGGAGATGGACTCGCTCGCGGTCCGGCTGGCCGGCGAGACGCTGGACCCGCGTGCGAAGGGCGCGGCCGTGGCGTACCGCGGCCGGCGCCGGTGGATGAAGAGCCTGGAGGCGCTGCGGCTGGAAGAGGCAGCCCCCGCGCGGGGCGGGCTGTTCCTGGTGACCGGCGGCGCCACGGCCGACGCGGTGGCCGCGGCGGGCGCCCTGGCGCGCCTGCACGGCGCGGTGCTCCTGCTGTGCGGCGGCGGATGGACGGCGGAGCGCCTGCAGCGCCTGCGCGCGGCCGGCGCGGAGGTCGTCCACCACCCCGCGGAGCCGGCCGACGCCGCCGCCCTGCGCGCGCTGGCGGACGGGCTGGCGCAGCGGCACGGGCCCGTGCGCGGCGTGGTGGCCGCGGTGGACGTGCGGGCCGCGGCTTCGGAAGACGCGGATTCGCCGGCCCTGGCCGCCGCCCGCGCCGTGGACGGCGCGTTCGCGGAAGGCGGGCCGGAGTGGATGGTGTTCTCGCACGTGCTCCCCGCCACGGCCGAGCACGATGCCCTGGCCGCCACGGCGCGCATCGGCGCGCTGGCGGAGGCGCGGGCCGCCCGCACCGGCGGGCGCGTGCTAGCCGCCGCCTGGGACACCCTGGGCGACGCCTTTGCCGAGCCGCACGCCCTGACCGTGGCCGAGGCGGAGGACGCCCTGGCGCGGCTGCGGGCCGCCGCGCTCTCCGGGGAGGTCGTGGTGTCGAAGCGGGACCCGCGGGGGCGCCGCGAGCTTCCCGTCCAGCCGCAGGCGGCGGACGGGACCGCGGAGGCGCCGGCGGACACCGCCGAGACCCGGCTGGCCGCGGTCTGGCGCGCCCTGCTGGGCGTGGAGCGCGTGGGGCCCGACGACAACTTCTTCGAGCTGGGCGGCGACTCGGTGGTCGCCATCCAGGTGGTGAGCCGCGCCGCCCGCGCCGGGCTGCGCCTGACCACCCGCCAGATCTTCGAGCACCCCACCGTTTCGGCCCTGGCCAGGGCGGCGGCCGTGGATGCGGGCGCGCCGGACCAGGGGCCCGTCACCGGCCCGGTGACGCTCACCCCGCCCCAGCGCGCCTTCCTGGACGCCGACCCGCCGCGGCCGGAGCTGGCCACGCACGCGGTGATGCTGGAGCTGCGGGAGCCGACCGACCCGGCCGCCCTGGAGCGCGCCGTCGGGCGCATCGTGGAGCACCACGACGCCCTGCGCCTGCGCTTCGTGCGGCAGGCGGACGGCTGGCGCGCGGAGAACGCGGCGCCGGGCGAGCCCGTCGCGTTCACCTCCTTCGACCTCGCCTCCCTCTCCCCCGCCGAGCAGGACCGGGCGATGGAGGCGCGGACGGCGGAGGCGCAGGCCGGGCTGCGGCTGGACGCCGGCTCCCTGCTGGCGGCCGTGCACTTTGGCCTGGGTGCCGACCGCCCCGCGCGGCTGCTGCTGGTGGTGCACGCGCTGGCGGTGGACGGCATGTCGTGGAGCGTGCTGCTGGAGGACCTGGAGGCGGCCGTGCAGGACGGCGGCGCCCGCCTGCCGGCCCGCACCACCTCGTACCGCGACTGGGCGGCGCGGCTGGCGGAGCACGCCGCCAGCGGCGCGCTGGACGGCGAGGCCGCGTGGTGGGCCGACGCCCTGCGCCCGGGCGCGGCGCAGCTCCCCGCGGAGCTGCCGGCCGCCGCGGACCTGCGCGGCGACGAGCGCCGGCTCTCCGTCGCCCTGACGGCGGAGGAGACGGACGCGCTGCTGCACCGCGTCCCGGAGTCGTTCGCCATCCATCCCCACGAGGTGCTGATCGCCGCGCTGGGCCGCACGGTCGCGCAAACGGCGGGGCGTGACGAGGTGCTGCTGGAGCTGCGCACGCACGGCCGCGAGGAGCTGTTCGCGGACGTGGACCTGTCCCGCACCGTGGGGCCGTTCGCCTGCGGCTTTCCCATGCGCCTGTCCGTCCCGGCCGGCGGAGAGGGGGCGGTGCTGCGCGCCGTGAAGGAGCAGGTGCGCGCCGTTCCCGGCCGGGGGATGGGCTACGGCATCCTGCGCCACCTGGCCGCCGGTCCCGCGGCCGACGCGCTGCGCGCCCGCCCCGGCGCCGCCGTGGGCTTCCAGTGGCTGGGCGTACAGCAGCAGGCGTGGCAGCACCACGCCCTGTTCGGCCCCGCGGCCGGCACCCCCGCGGGCCCGCGCCACCCCGAGGCCGCGCCGCGCCCGTACGCGCTGGAGGTGACCACCGTGGTCTCCGAGGGCCGCCTGCGCGCGGACTTCTGCTACGGCGGCGCCGTCCATCGCCCGGAAACCATCCAGGCGCTGGCGGACGGCTGGCTGGCCGAGCTGCGCGCCATGATGGCGCACGCGCTGGAGAGCCGCGACGCCGGCTTCACCCCGTCCGACTTTCCCGAGGCCGCGCTGTCGCAGGACGAGCTGGACGACGTCCTGGCCGAGCTCGAGGGCCTGGCATGACCCCGATACGCGAAATGATGCGCGGCCGCACGCGGCCGCCGTGGCCGCCGCGCTGGACCCGCGCCGCCGTTCCCGCCCGTAGCCCGATTCGTCCATCACCCCAGACCGTGGTTCCTGAGATGAAGTGCTTCCTGTTCTGCTGCGCCGCCGCCCTGGCCGCCCTCGTTCCTGCCGCGGCGCCGTTCGCGCAGGCCCCCGCCGCCACCGTCTCCCCGGGTGGCGGCGCGGCCGCAGCGGCGCCCCGGCCCACCGCGCTGCGCGCCGTGCGCGCCGCGGGCCCCGTGACCGTGGACGGCGTGCTCTCCGAGGCCGCCTGGGCGCAGGCGGAGCCCATGGAGATCAAGTACGAGTTCTATCCCGGCGACAACGTGGCGCCGCCGGTGCGCACCGAGTGCCGCGCCGGCTACGATGACGAGAACCTGTACCTGGGGTGCACGGCGTTCGACCCGGAGCCGGGGCGCATCCGCGCGCACCTCTCCGACCGGGACAAGCCGTTCGCCGACGACCACCTGATCTTCCTGATCGACCCCTTCAACGACCAGCGCCGGGCGTTCGAGTTCCGTGTCACCGCGCTGGGGGTGCAGATGGACGCCATGTTCATCCCCCAGGAAGGGCTCGAGGACTTCAGCTGGGACGCGCTCTGGCGCTCCGCCGGGCGCATCACCCCGGACGGGTACGTGGTGGAGGTGGCCATCCCCTTCAAGTCGCTGCGCTTTCCGCAGGCGGCGGAGCCGCAGTCGTGGGGAATCATCCTGGAGCGCGTGTACCAGCGCAGCGTGCGGCACCGCATGCGCAGCGCGTACATCCGGCGCGGCACCAACTGCCTGCTCTGCGGCGCCGACCGGCTGGAGGGGCTGCAGGGGATCGCCCCCGGGCGCGACCTGGAGATGGCGCCCACCCTGACCGCCCACCGCACCGACCTCCGCGACGCCGCGGCCGGCCGGCTGGTGGACGGCGACGGCAAGGCGGACGTGGGCCTCACGGCGCGGTGGGGGATCACCTCCAACGCCACCCTGGCCGCCACGGTGAACCCGGACTTTTCGCAGGTCGAGGCCGACGTCGCGCAGCTGGAGGTGAACGAGCGCTTTGCCCTGTCGTATCCGGAGCGGCGCCCGTTCTTCCTGGAAGGCGCCGACGTCTTCGGCACGCCGCAGCCGGTGGTGTTCACGCGGACGGTGGTGGACCCGCTGGCGGGAGCCAAGCTCACCGGCAAGCAGGGGGGAAGCGCGTACGGGGTGATGGGGACGCGCGACCGGGTGAACACGCTGATCTTTCCCGCCAACCAGTCGTCGCGCAGCACGCTCCTGCAGCAGGAGGTCACCACGGGCGTGGCGCGCTACCGCCGCGACCTGGGCCGCTCCACCCTGGGAATGCTGTTCACCGCCCGCGAGGGCGACGGATACCACAACCGCACCGCGGGGCTGGACGGCCTGGTGCGGCTGGGCCGCAGCACGCAGCTGCGCTTTCAGGGCGCGTACAGCGACACGGACTATCCCGACACGCTGGCCACGCGGATGGCGCAGCGGACGGGGGCGTTCGGCGGGGTGAACGCGTACGCGCAGCTCTCGCACACCAGGCCCAACTGGTCGGCGATGGTGACCGCACGGCACGTGGACCGCGGCTTCCGGGCGGACGCCGGCTTCATCCCCCGCGTGGACGTGCGCGGGGTGACCATGAACGCCAGCCGCGTTCGCTGGGGGCGTCCGGGGGGGTGGTACAGCCGCCTGGCCGTGACCACCTCGCTGGAGCGGATGACGGACCAGGAGGGGCGGCTTACCGACCAGGGGGTGGTGCTCACCGGGAACTACCAGGGCCCGCTGCAGAGCGTTGTCGACCTGGGGGTGGGGCACAACCGCAGGCTGTACAACGGGCAGATGTTCGACCTGGTGGACGCGCGCTGGATGGTGGAGATGCGCCCCAGCCGCGCCATCAACTTTCGCATGTCCGGCCGCTACGGCTACGACGTCGACCTGGCCAACACCCGCCGCGCGACGCTGCTGAGCCTGCAGCCCACGGTCGACGCGCGCGTGGGCCGGCACCTGAACCTTACCCTCAGCCACTCGCTGCGCACGCTCAGCACGGGCGGCGACGAGATCCTGGAGGCGGGGCTCACGCAGGCGCAGGTGGGCTACCACTTCAGCTCGCGGACCATGGTGCGCGCCATCCTGCAGTACCAGGACATCGACCGCAACACGGAGCTGCACGTGGCGCCGGTGAAGAGCGAGTCGCAGAGCTTCTTTTCGCAGTTCCTGTTCTCGTACCGGGTGAACCCGCAGACCATGCTCTTCCTGGGGTACAGCGACAACCACCTGGGCGAGGACGGCGCGACCGTGGTGCGCACCGGGCGGACGCTGTTCCTCAAGCTGGGCTACGCCTGGCAGCTGTGAGGGAATAGGGAACAGCCGGCACCGGCGGGGCCGGTGCGGCTGCCTTCGGTTCCATCGGAGTGTTGCTCGTGCCGTTCCCCCCGCCACACCGGTCACGCCAGCCGGCGGCATGCCTCCCCGGCCGGGGAGGCATGCCGGTGTGGACGGGCGGGAACGGCAGAGGGATGGAAGCGCGGCAGGGGGCCATGAGAATTTTTCTGGGGGATGGATGCGGTGCGCCGGATCGTCTCCGCGGCGCGCCGGAGCAAGCTGCCCGGCCCCCTGATGCGCGATCCCGAGAACCGTCCCCGCGCACCACGGCCGGGGCAATTGTGCCGTGCGGGATCCGCCAGGGTGCGGACGAGCCGCGGGATGCATACCTGATTCAAGACAAGGGACGTGAGATGCGCGTTTTCGTAATGGGCGCCAGCGGGTACGTGGGAGGCGCCGTGGCCCGGGCGTTCGCCGCCGCCGGGCATTCGCTGACGGGGCTGGTGCGCGGGCCGGAGAAGGCGGCGCGGCGGGAGGGGCGGGGCGTGCGGATCGGCGCGCTGGCGCTGGTCCTGGCCGCGGTGCCGGCCGGCGCGCAGGAGGAGGACGGGTACTCCATGGCCTCCTACCGCCGCGCGCGGGCGGAGGTGGAGGCGGGGCTGGCCGCGCTGGGCGGCCCGGCCCCGGCGCTCTCGTTCACGCTGGAGGGAAGCCGGGGGTTGCGCGGGCAGAGCGCCGGCCCCGAGTCCGCCGGCGAGCGCACGCCGCACCGGCTGCGGGTGATGGTGGAGCCCGCGCGCGAGCGGGCGCTGCTGGAGATGGAAAGCCACCTTCCCGGCGGCATCCACTTCGTCATGCGCCGGGTGGCGCAGGGGCGCGCCGGCTTCTGGATCGACGTGCCGAAGACGCGCATGGGCCCGGCGCTCTTCGAGCTGGCCGCCCCGGCGGCCGCGGCGGTGCGCACGCAGGCCGCGCGCACGGTGCCGCAGCTGCTGCTGGCGCAGGCCCTTGCCCGCCCCGCCACGCTTCGCGACCTGGGCACCGTGACGCGGGACGGCCGCCCGCACCGCGCGGTCGCCTACGCCACCGAGGAGGGGGCGCAGGTCACCCTCTTCCTGGACTCCGGGACACGGCTGCTGTCCGCGTACGAGCTGCTGGAAGACAACGCGGGCGTGGGCGACGTGCTGACCGAGGTTCGGTTCGCGGACTACGCCGACGCCGCGGGCGTACGGCTCCCCACGCGCTACCAGGTGCGGCAGAACGGGGTGGTGGACCAGGATCTCCGTTATACCGCCGTGGCCGCGGGTGCGCTCCCGGACTCGCTCTTCGCGGCGCCGGCCGGGTACACGCCCCCGCCGCCCGCCGGCGCGGCGTCCGTGCAGACGGTGGCGGAGGGGGTGTACCTGCTGGAGCGGCTGGCGGGCGGATACCGCTCGATGTTCGTGGACATGGGCGACCACGTGCTGGTGGTGGAGGCGCCCTTCAGCTCCGCCGCCTCGGAGGCCGCGCTGGGGCTCATCCGGCAGACGCTGCCCGGCAAGCCCGTGCGCTACGTGGTGGTCACGCACCGCCACATCGACCACATCGGCGGGGTGCGGCCGTACGTGGCCGCGGGCGCGGTGCTGGTGGCCCCCACCGGCGCGGAGCCCGCGCTGCGCGACCTGGCCGCCGTCCGCCGCACCCTGGCCGCCGGTCCCGTGGACCGCGCTCCCGGCGAGCCGCGGATAGAGACGGTGGCGGACCGCCGCGTCTTTCAGGGTGCCGGCCGGCGGGTAGAGGTGATCTCCACGGGCGGCGGGTCTCACGTCGACAGCGAGCTGGTGGTCTACCTGCCAGACCAGCGGCTCCTGTACCAGGGCGATTTCGTCACCTTTCCGGATTACGGGGGCAATGCGCCCGATCTTCCCGTCACGCGCGAGCTCGCGCGGCTGATCAGGCAGCTGGGGCTGGACGT
>DATAAG010000850.1:0-1567 GCA_036260235.1 Longimicrobium sp. | reverse complement strand
CCGCGCCCCCTCCGGGCTCGCATGACTCGCCCACCTCCCCCAAAAACCCCTGGGGGAGGTTGATGGGGACGAGAGATTCGTGCGAGACGTCTTTCGTCCTACAGGATCGGCGCAGCCGTTAAGGACTCAGAATGACAGTTTTCGCCAGATTCGCTAAATCAACAACAAAGGCGCAGGGACGATCGAAGTCCCCTGCGCCCCCGCTTGTGCTCTGCGTAGCTGGTGTCCGCGAGGCGGACAGCGTGACGTCGTAGCCGCGATTTCAATCGCTTTCTGTTGCGGCGATTGCCATCCCCGGCCCTGCCCCTCACCCGATGGTCGGCGCGGCGAAGACGGGGGCGACGACCAGGGCGGCGGCGCCGCGCAGGCGGGTCTGCGGGTCGTGGGGCTCGGGGATGACGGGCGTGGCGGCGGTCCCCTGCGTGAGCGTGCGCTCCGCCAGCGCCTCCTGCACCCAGGGGCGGATCATCTCCCAGGCGGAGGCGATCTCCCCGCCCAGGATGATGCGCGCCGGGTTCAGCGCGTTCACGATCGCCGCGAGCCCCAGGCCGATGTACCGCCCCGTGGCCTCCAGCGCCGCGCGGGCGACGGCATCCCCCGCCCGCGCCCGGGCGATCACGTCCGCCACGGTGAGCCCCGTCTCGCGCACCTGCGCGTAGCTCTCGCGCGTGGCCAGCTCGCGGCCGAGATAGCGGGCGACGACCGCCTGGTTGCTGGTGTACGCCTCCCAGCACCCGTGCGACCCGCACAGGCACGCCGGCCCGTTCAGGGAGAGCGGGATGTGCCCGAACTCGCCCGCGGAGTCGCGGTGCCCGCGCACCACGTGGCCGCCCATCACCAGCCCCGCGCCCACCCCGTCGCTGAAGGTGACGTAGGCAAAGCTGTCCGCCCCCTCCACCGCCGCCCCCTGCGCCATCCACATCTGCGCCAGCGCGCACGCCACCGCGTCGCGCTCGATGTGGACGGGGATCCCCACCGCCTCCTCCAGCGCGCCGCGCAGCTCCACGTTGCGCCACCCCAGCGTGGGCGCGTTCACCAGCCTCCCCGTCGCGCGGTCCACCATCCCCGGCACCACCAGGCCGATTCCCTGGCAGGCGCCGGCCGCCTCGTGCGCCTCCAGCAGGCGGCGGATGCGCACGGCGAGCGCCTCCACCAGCTCCTCCGGCGTCCCCGGCGTCACCAGCAGCTCGGTGGCCAGCGGGCGGCCGCTGAAGTCGGAGAGCATGAGCTGCGTCTCGCTGAGCCGCACGTCCACCGCCAGCGCCAGCCGGTCGTGCGCGCGCACGTGCAGCAGCGTGGGCTTGCGCCCGCGCGGCGAGGCGCCGGTCGCGCCCTCCACCAGCAGCCCCGCCTCGATCAGCTCGTTCACCAGCGGGGTGACGATCCCCCGCGCCACCCCCATCCGCCGCGCCAGGTCCGCCCGCGAGATCGGCTGGTACTCGCGCACCAGGTTCAGGACGATCTGGCGGTTGATCTCCTTGCTGGTGGTGCGGGTGGCGCGCTGAAAGTTGCGCGGGTCGATCTTCTGCACGATGGGTGCGCCGGGTAATCACGCGCGCCGGCGGAG
>DATAAG010000849.1:0-2722 GCA_036260235.1 Longimicrobium sp. | reverse complement strand
CGCCAGCCCGTATCCCACCGACAGCCGCGCGCCGCCGATCCCCGCGCCCGCTGTCCGCTCGCCGACCAGCGTGCCGCGCCCGGTCTGCCGGGTGACGTAGCTGAACGTCTCCGCGGACGAGGCGGTGCGTCCGCTGGTCAGCACGTACAGGTCGGCGCCCGCCATCCTGCGCCCCGGCAGCTCCGCCAGGCTCCAGTACTCGTTCTCGATCCCCAGCCGCCGGTTGCCCGTGGACCACAGCTGCACGCTGTCCGGGCCGAAGAAGTAGCTCAGCAGCAGCCGCACATGGTCCGGCGAGCCGCCCACGTTGTCGCGCAGGTCGATGATCACCGCGTCGCTGCTGGCCAGGAAGGCCATGGCCGCCGCGGCCGTCTCGCGTGCGTAGTCCAGCGGCTGGAACTGGTCCAGCTTAAGGTATCCCACGTTTCCGGACAGCCGCTCCACCCGCTCGTAGCCGAAGTTCGTCCGCGCGATGGTGGCCGAGTCGCGGGGATCGATGCGTGCCGTGCGCACCACTCCGCCGCTGCCGCCGCCCGGCGCCTGCCCCTGCGCGCCGGAGGGTGTGAGCGCGAACTCGCGCGTGGGCTCGTAGCTCAGGCGCATGTGCAGGTCCTGGCTCACCGCGTACATGTCGCGCGTCAGCGCGCCGGCGAACGCCGCGGGGAGCGTGTCCGCCGCGTACGCGCCGGCCGCCAGCCTTTCGCGCAGCCGGTCGCCCACCCGGACTGCGGCGGCTTCGTCCACGTAGCGCGCCCGCAGCACGGCGGATACGCTGTCCACCACCTGCTGCTGCGCTGCGCGGTCCAGCCGGGCCGACTGCTGCTGTGCGCTGGCGGGTCCGGCGATCAGCGCGGCCGTTCCCACGGCCAGCGCACTCTTGCGGATGTGATCGATCGAGAACATGGGTGTGGTCCCCTGTTGGATGCGTTGATGGATGGGGCTGACGGCGCGCCGTGCGCCCGCGTCCCGCATCCAGACAGGTGGATTGAAGCGAGTGTGAGCCTGTGTCGGATTAGGCTTTGGTGAAGAGTGGTGGGGGGAAGCCGGGCGCCGGCTGGTGTGCACTGACTTCGCGTTCGGCAGGAGCCGTCGGCGCAGGCCGACATCACGGTGTCATTGCAGCGATTTCAATCGCCGGGGCTGAGGGGGCGGCCATCGACTCCCAGCCATCCATGAGCCCGTCGACTCACACTTTCGCCCGCTCGGCTGTCAATGACGTGAGATGTCCGATACCGACGCTGCACTGGTGGCGCGCGCGCTGGCTGGCGACGCCGATGGGTTCCAGACGCTGGTGCACCGCCACTTTCGCGCGGCGTACGCGGTGGCGCTCGCCCTGACGCGCGAGCCGGCCGACGCCGACGACGTGCTGCAGGACGCGCTGGTGCGGGCGTACGAGCGGCTGGCGGACTGCCGGCAGCCGGAGCGCTTCGGCGCGTGGCTGGCGCAGATCGTACGCAACCGCGCGCGCAACCGGCTGGCGTACTTCCGCGTCCGCCGCGCCCGGCCGATGGTCGCGGCAGAGGCGCAGCCCGCCGCCGGCCCCTCGCCGCACGCGGACGCGGAGCGGGCGGAGCTGCGGCGGGCGCTGCTGGCCGCGCTGGGCACCCTGCGGCCGGTGCAGCGCGAGGTGGTGATGCTGCACGACCTGGAGGGGATGACGCACGGCGAGGTCGCGGCGCTGGTCGGCTGCTCGGAGGGGATGAGCCGCCGCCACCTTTCCGACGCGCGCCGCGTGCTGCGGCTCGCGCTGGCGGACCGATACCCGGGAAACGACGACGATGGATGACCGCCCGATCGACCTGAGCCCGCTGGACCCCGACGAGGATCCCTGGCGCCGCGACCGCGTGGTGGGAGGCGCGATGGCGCGCGTCCGCGCCCTGCAGCGCGTGCCGGCGCAGCCCTGGGCGGGGTGGCTGCCGTGGTGGCGCCCCGTCGTCGCCTTCGCGGCGCTGACCATGGCCGTCTCGGGCGCGGTGCTGGCCTCCACCGACGGGGGGGAGGGCGCGGCGTGGTCCGGCGCGGCGGCGGGGGTGCCGCAGCCCGTGGCGGAGTGGATGGCGAGCGGCGGGCTGCCTTCCGCGGCGGAGGTGTACGCCGCCGTGCAGGGGTACCGGTGAGCGCGCCGCGGGGGTGGGGTGCGCGGCTGCTGGTGCTGGGCAGCTTCGCGGCGCTCTTCGCGGCGGGGGTGGCCGCCGGCGTGGCGTGGGAGCGCACGCGGGATGACGAGCCGTCGTTCCGCATCCGCGTGGACCGCGGCCGCGCGACGGTGGAGGCGTTCGACGAGCTGGGGCTGACGGACGACCAGCGGCGGCGGATCGAGCAGATCTTCGTCCGCGCGCAGCCGCGCACCGACGCCGTGCTGCGCGAGATGCTGCCGCGCCTGCGCGCCGCCACCGACTCCATCAACGCCGAGATCCACGCCGTGCTCACCCCCGAGCAGCGCCGCCGCCTGGGCCGCGTCGACCCTCGCCGCGTCTTCGAGATCCCACCCGATTCAGGATCGACACGCTGAACTGCCTTGGCCTCACACGGAGTCAACGGAGTTAGCAGGGTTAGGGTTATACCAGATCCGGAAAAACACCTGTCATTCTGAGTCACCCGCTGGCTGCGCCGACCCTGTAGGACGAAATAGCAGTTTAACCTCCCCCAGGGGTTTTTGGGGGAGGTGGGCGAGTAATGCGAGCCCGGAGGGGGCGCGGCGGCTCACACCGGACCTTTCCAT
>DATAAG010000848.1:0-3246 GCA_036260235.1 Longimicrobium sp. | reverse complement strand
GGAGAGGGGGAGAACTGCACGTGGGCTCAGGGTCCCGGCCGTTAGGTCAGGCATCCTGCCGCCCGCCGGGGGCCCCTCCCCCGCTGCGCGGCTGCGCGGGAGAGGGGGAGAATTCGCACGCGTTCCCGACTGATCCCGCCGTTCTCCCTCCCCCACGCAGTTTGTGGGGGAGGGTCGGGGAGGGGGGCGCCCGCCCTTCGCGCCGCCCCGTCCCCACGGGGAGATCCTCGACGTGTACACCCCCACCCGCGCAGTTTGCGGGAGGGGGTGGACGAGCCTAGGCGAGGCCCGGGGCGGGTCCCTCCGCTCGCCGCAGCGCCACGACCAGCACCGCGAGCCACGCCGCGCCCAGGATCGCGCCGCCGGCGACGTCCGTGGGCCAGTGCGCGCCCAGCCGCAGCCGCGCGACGACCACGGCCGCCACGCCGGCGGAGGCGATCGTCCACGCCAGCACCGCTTCCGCGCGGCGGGGGGCGGCGCTGGCCCACAGGTGCGCCAGGATGCCGAAGGCCACGGCGGCCTGCACCACGTGGCCGGAGGGAAAGCTGTGCAGCCCGCCCGGCGAGGCGATCCCGGCCGCGACCTCCATCGGCCGCGTCCGCTCCCACAGCAGCCACCCGGCGACGAACGGCAGGTACGCGGCGGTGAAGCCCACCAGCAGCGTCAGCGCGCGCAGGGCGTACCCGTGCCACGCCGCCAGCGCGGCGAAGGTCAGCACGCCCAGCCACAGCACCAGGCCGTTCCCCGCCGCGTCCATCCACATCGCGGTGTTGAACGTGACGGGCGCCGCGTCCACGAACGCGCGGAGAACCTGCCGCTCCCACGCCAGCGCGCCCGCCGCCTCCAGCCGCTCGCCGAGCGCCACCATCGCCAGCGTCAGCGCGAACACCGCCGCCAGCCCGCCGGCCAGCGTCCCCCACCAGCGGCGCAGCACGTCGGGAGGAAGCGCTCGATAACTCCGGTTCAGCCGGCGGATGCATTCGCGCAGCAGCCGGAGGGAGACCCACCCGTCAGCCATCCGCGCCGGGGACGATGCGGGACGGCACCACCCTTCCCTTCCAGCTCACGCGGCCGCGCTCGTGGCCGATCCACGACTGCAGGGCGAGCACCGCCGCCGCCAGCGCGCCCAGCGGGTGCAGCACCCCCGTCCGCCACCCCTGCCGGAACAGCAGCACGCCGGCGATCCGCACCGCCGCCAGCAACGCGAGCGGCACCAGCGCCGCGGCGGTCCCGCGCAGCGCGGCGGCGAACGGATACAGCCACGCGATGGAGAGCAGCGCCAGCCCCGCCGCGAACGTCCCGCGCCGGCCGCCGAGCAGCGGATACAGGTTCTTGCGGAACCCGTCGCGCATCGCCGCGGGGCCGGCGTACATCCGCACGGCCAGCAGCGTCGCCGCGATGCAGACGACGAGACGATGCCCGCGCGCCTTCACCAGCCGCCCGAGCGCCACGTCCTCCACCACCTCGCCGCGCACCGCCGCGTGCCCGCCGGTCGCGTCGTACGCGGCGCGGGTGAAGGCCAGCCACTGGCCGTTCGCCATCGACAGCGAGGGCGAGGGGACGATGGGGACGAGGCGCAGCGGGAGCATCGACAGGACGGGGAGCTGGACGATGACCGGCACCACCGCCGCCTGCAGCCAGTCGTCCAGCCGCTGGCGCGGGATCGCCGTCACCGCCCCGGCACGATGCCGCTCCAGCGCCGCGACGGTGCGGCGGATGGAGGCGGGCGCGGCCTCCACGTCCGCGTCGCAGAAGACCAGCACCTCGCCGGACGCGGCTTCGGCCAGCTGGTGGCACGCCCAGTTCTTTCCCGTCCACCCGGGCGGCGGCTCGGTGCCGCGCAGCACCCGCAACGGCGCGCCGCCCCGCCGGCCGATCTCCTCCGCGACCGATCCCGTGCCGTCGCCGGAGCGGTCGTCCAGCACCAGCACCTCCAGCCGCGGGTAGTCCAGCGCCAGCAGGCGGGGGAGGGTGCGGCGCAGGTTCTCCGCTTCGTCGCGCGCGGGGACCAGGACGCTGGCGTACGGGCGCGCCGCGGGCGCGCCGGCGGCCTCCAGCCGCGGAGCCGTGGCGAGGTTGTAGAGCGCCACGGCCAGCATCGCGGCCAGGATGGTCGTGCTCAGCAGGTCGAGCGCCGTCATCGCCCGGCCTCGGCGGCAGCTCGGGCGGTGGGGAGGCGGCCGCGCGGCTCGGGCCAGTGGCGCAGCGCGTCCTCTCCATGCCGGGAGACGAAGACGAGCACCGCGTCCACCTCCCGCTGCACCGCGGCCTCCACGTCGGCGGGATCGAGGCGGCCATCCACCGGCATCGCCCCGCCAGCGGAGACGAAGACGGTGGGACGGGTGGCGTTCAGCGGCTCCACGTGCAGGCCGACGGGGAGGAGGATCATCGGCCCCAGCTCCTTCGCCAGGAGGCTGATACCGGGGCGAAATCCCAGCGGGCGCCGGAACGACGGCCAGATGCGCCCCTGCGGAAAGAAGCAGACGGCGCCGTCCGGCCGCTCGTCCAGCAGGCGGCGCAGCTGGCGGATGCACCCGCGCAGCGACGCCGGCGATGCGGGATCCAGCCCCACCACCCCCAGCCGGCGGAAGAACGGCCGGCGCGCCAGCTCGGACTCCAGCATCACCGTGAAGAACGGGGCGGCAGGGCGGAGGGCGCGCTGCACCTCGCGCAGGGTGAACGGGTCCCACCAGCTCACGTGGTTGGCGGCCAGCAGGAGCGGGACGTCCCCCGGCAGGCCCGCCGGCAATCCGGCGAGGCGCGTGCGCACTCGCGCATCGCGCCAGCGGCGGAAGAACATCTCGAATGCGCGCACGGCGGGCGGCGACCAGCGGCTATCCATCCACCCCGTCCAGCGACGCCTGCAGCGCCGCGCGCTGAGCGGGAGAAGGACGCCCGTGCTCCATCACGAAGCGCGCGATCGAGAGGTAGAGGTCGGGCGGATAGTCGCCGCGGACGGAGGGGAGCAGCCGCGCGAGCGCCGCGAAGTCCTCGCGGACGGACCAGCCGCGGCCCAGCACGCGCGGCAGGTAGTAGCAGCTCATCAGCCGCAGGTAGCGCGCTTCTGGGTGGTCCGGATGCGCGGTGATCACGGAGTCCAGCACGGCGAGCCCGCCGCGCATGTGGCGCAGCCGGTCCGGCGGCCAGGTGCCGTGCTTTGCGCGCAGCGTGGTGAAGGCGCCGGCGTACGCCATCAGCGTCGTGCGGACGTGCGCGTCGCGCGTGGCGGAACGCAGGCGCTCCACC
>DATAAG010000847.1:0-2126 GCA_036260235.1 Longimicrobium sp. | reverse complement strand
GCCGACGCACGGACGGCGGCCAGCGCCTCGGTGGACAGGTCCACCGCGGTCACCCGCCCCGTGGCCCCCACCCGCTGCGCGGCGGGAATGGCCTGCTTGCCGGTGCCGCACCCCAGGTCCAGCAGGTGCAGCCCCTCGCGCAGGTCCGCGTGCTCGAACACCCAGGCGTTCAGGTCGCGCGCGCCGAACTGCTCGTGGGCCTGGATGCGGCGGGCCAGCGCCGGGGTGTCGGTGTTGAACAGTCCCTCGATCATCTCATTCTCCGTGGGTGTACGGCGGGCGCAGGCCGCTGCGCCGCACGCTCAGTTGTGAAGCCAGCGCCCGGTCCAGCTCCCGGGCCTGGTCGGGCGACATCTCCGCGGACCGGCCGCGGAAGAACTCCTCCAGCACCTCCGCCGCGGTCCGGTGGCGCTCGCCCCACCAGACGGGGTGCGTCAGCAGCTGCAGCACCGGACCGCGGGGCGCCTCCAGGCTGCGCAGGGGATCGCCCTCGCGCCAGCGGCCGGCGGAGTCGGAAAGGTACCACCCCATCAGCGCGGCGGCGTAGGCGTTCACCCGCCCCGCCATCCAGAGCGGGCCGCGCACCCATCCCGGCATCGGCCGGTGGAAGGAAAGGGAGCGCACGGGCTCGCCCAGCGCGTCCTCCAGCCGGGCGCACTCCGCCGCCACCTCCTCCTCCGGCGGCACCGGCGCGGCCTGCTCCGCCGGCGCCGCGCCGCCGTGTCCGTCGTGGTGCAGCCCCACCTCGTGCCCCAGCGCCCGCAGCTCGCGCATCACCGCGCGGGCGTCCGCGCCGCCGACGTCGTAGAGCGGGGAGCGGGTGAGGAAGTAGTAGGTGGCGCGCACCCCCGCCTCCGCCTCCACCATCCCCATCCGCAGCGCGGGGCCGGGGCTCACGTCCACGTCGTGGCGCAGCAGGCAGAGCTTTCGCCCCGCGGCGGCCGCGTCCAGCAGCCCGGGGGCCTCGTGCACCGGGTGCACGGCGAACTCCGCCTTCACCCGCTCCAGCAGCCGCCGGTAGTAGCCGTAGGTGAAGTCCTCCGCCCAGGGCGCCTGCACGGCCGCGCCCGTCTCCGCGGTGCCCGTCATCCCCGCCCCGGGGCGCCGGCGTTCTGCCAGCCGCCGGTGGAGGGGCGCAGCGCCTCTTCCGGCACCCCCGCGTAGGCGTCGATGGGCCCGGCGCGCGTCCCCGGCACGTCCACGGCGGGGGTGCGGCCCTCCGCCAGCGCGCGGTAGGCCGCGGCCAGCGCGGCGGCCTGCCGGGCCAGGTCGAACTCCGCCTGCACCTTGCGGCGCGCGGCGGCGCCCATGGCGCGGCGCCGCTCCTCGTCCTGCAGCAGCTCCACCACGGCGGCGGCCAGCGGCTGCGGGTCGATGGGGACCAGCCGCCCGCTCACCCCGTCCTCCACGATCAGCCGCGCCGCGCGGTCCTTCTCGTCCGAGGTCACGGGCGGCACCCCGCGCTCCATGGCCTCCAGCAGCGCGTAGTTGCAGTACACCAGGTCCGCGGGAAGGAGGTACACCTTGGCGCGCGCGTAGTACTCGTCGGGCTCGGTCGTGAAGGGGAGGATGGAGACGAAGTCCCCCACCCCCAGCTCGGCGATCAGCCCGTGCAGGAACGCCTCGTACTCGTTGAGCGCGGCGAAGAAGTTGGACGCGGAGCCCAGCTGGCCGGAGCTCCCCACCAGCAGAAAGCGCACGTCCGGCACCGCCCGGCGCACCAGGGGGGCGGCCCGGATGATGACCTCCAGGTTGCGGAAGCTCTTGAAGAAGTTCAGGAACAGCACCTCGTTCCCCTGGCGCTCGTAGCTGGGCTCGCCGCGCACGGGGATGGCGTTCGTCCAGCGGAAGCGCGCCACGTCCGGGCAGTGGCGGTCCAGCATCTCGTCCACGTACAGCTCCTTGGCGATCACCAGGTTGGTGAGCTTGAGGAGCGCGATGAACGACAGGCGCGTGAGGGCGTCGTTCCGGTTGAAGTCGGCGGGGTACAGCTCGCCGCGGCTCACCAGGGTGCGCGGAACGCCGCGGGCCGCCGCGTACAGCACCATGGGGAGCAGCACCTTCCAGTTGATGGAGGTGTAGATCTCCAGCACGTCCGGCTTCACCTCGTCGAAGTACCGGCGGAA
>DATAAG010000846.1:0-8428 GCA_036260235.1 Longimicrobium sp. | reverse complement strand
CCGCGCCCCCTCCGGGCTCGCATGACTCGCCACCTCCCCCAAAAACCCCTGGGGGAGGTTGATGGGACGAGAGATTCGTGCGAGACGTCTTTCGTCCTACAGGATCGGCGCAGCCGTCAAGGATTCAGAATGACAGGTGTCTTCCCGGATGTGGAACGCCCCCGAATGCGCACGACACCCAGGGGGCGTTCCTGCGGATGGTCTTTACTTCCCCGGGCCGGCGGGGTAGAGGGTCATCACGGGCTGCACGTCGCCGCGCTCGGGGATCAGGCGGAAGGGCTCGATGCGGACGCGCACGTCGCCGCCCGCCACCGGCTCCATCACCACCAGGATGCCGCGGCTGATGCCCATGGGCCCCGCGGCGAAGTACTTGACCCCCACGTGGTACGCGCCCGGCACCACCCGGTCCGTGCGCACCACCTCCGGCCCGAAGCCCTGGGTGATGTCCTCCAGCAGCTCGAGGCCGCTGGCCGCCTGCCTGTGGCCGTAGTACACGTGCTCGCCCGGCGGATCCACCACGTGCAGGTCCACGTCGTTGCCGTCCGTGTCCCACGTCATGGTGATGCGCAGCCGGTCCGTGCGCTCCAGCTCCACGCCGTGCTCGCGGGCGCGGCGGCGGATCTCTTCCGCCCGGCCGGGCTGGGCGCGCATCCACGCGCGGTAGACGTAGCCCAGCTCCTGCCGCACCACGTCGGCGGCGTTCTCGTACCATGCATCCACCGGCTGCTGCAGCGCGCGCTCCAGCACCTCGGCCGCCTCCTCCATCCGCCCCGCCTGCCAGAGGAGCAGCGCCAGCGTGCGGTAGGGGTTGGGAAGGTCCGGCCGCATCTCCACCGCGCGGCGGGCGGGCGCCTCCCAGGCGTCGCGCGCGCCCACGCGCCAGAGGAGGAGCGCGGCGCGCTGCAGCATCTCCGGCTTCGACGGCGCCACCTCCACCAGTGAGCCGGTGGCGCGCCAGGCCTCGCCGCGGCGGCCCAGGTGGTGGCTGGCCAGCGCCAGGCTCTCGTAGACCTGCGGGTTGTCCGGGTCCATCGGCTGCCAGCGGAACGCCACCTCGCGCAGCTCGCTCCAGCGCTCGCCCTCCGCCAGCGCCTCGCTCAGCTCGTTGTACAGCACGCGGTCGCGCGGATTCTCCGCCAGCTTCGCCTTCAGGCTGTCCGCCTCGCCCGGGCGGAAGCGGCGCGCGCCCACCCACTCCGGCAGCTCGGGACGCGGCGGCTCGGCGGGAGCCGTCGTGGGGGCCACCACCATCTCCTCCAGGGCAAGCACCTGCGCCGCCGTGTCGGCCGCAGCCGCCTGCCCGGCCACGCCCTCCACCCGCTCCCGCCGCTCCAGCGTGACCCCCTCCTGGGGCCGCGGCGATGCCGGCATCGGCGGCGGCGGGGGAGGAGGAGGAGGAGGCGGCGGTGGTGGTGGGGGCGGCGCCGGGGGCGGAGGCGGAGCCTCCTCGTCGGGCGGCGCCATCATGACGGCGTCCTGCGCGACGCCGGCTTCCACGCCCTCCGCATAACCGCCCTCGCGGCCCTGGCCAGTGAAGTCCTCCGCTTCCACTTCCGCGGCCTCGTCCGGATCACCCGGCTCGGACGGCGTGGGATCGTCGTCCCCGTCGTCCGGCGCAGCGGACGTGTCGGCGAGGGCCAGGCGGCCGGGGCCGCGGTCCAGGCGCTCGATGCCGCGCGGACCCACGGTGAGGATGCGGCGGAGCGCGGTGCGGTCCAGGCCGAAGCGGTCGTAGTCGGCCTCCGTCTCCAGCACCAGCATGGTGGTGCGCGGCACCATCACCCGGTGCTCCAGGCTCAGCCGCACCTGCTCCTCCGCCAGGCGCTGGCGGGCTTCCGCGCCGTCGGCGTGGCGCTCCTCCTCCTGCAGCCGCTCCAGGTGCGCGCGGTAGAACTCGCGCACCAGCAGCGGCTCATAGCGGTCTTCGTCCATGGGGAGCGCGGCGCCGGTGCGCACGCCGTCCACCGCCACGCGGGTGTCCGCCCCCTCGCGCAGCCTGCCGAGGACCAGCACCTCGCCGCCGGGGAGCACGTCGTCCGCGCCGATGGAATGGAAGGCCTCGGCGGCGGCGTCGCGGACCTCCACGGTGCGGCCGGCGGGGAGCGCCAGGCGCGCGGCGGCCTCGCGGGCGCGCTCCTCCATGCGCTCCGTGAAGGGCACGCGGACCACGCGGCCGCGCCCCCGCGTGACCTGCCGCAAGGCGCCCGCGTCCTCCCGCGCGCCCAGCACCAGCGCGCTGAGCCGCGCGGCCTCCGGCAGGCGGTCCAGCGGGCGGTAGAGCTCGTCGGGCGTGGTCTGGCCGACCGTGGCGGCGCCGTCGCTCACCAGGACGAAGCGGGCGGCGGGATCGCGGGCGGCGCGGGCCTGGATGTCCGCCAGCGCGGCGTGCAGGTTGGTGCCGCCCAGGAAGCCGCGGTCGCGGACGAGCCTCTCCACCCGCTCCGCGGCCTGGCGCGGGGTGAAGGTGCCCAGCGGGACGACGTCCTGGTCGAAGGCGACCAGCTCCACCCGGCTCCCCGGGAGCGCGGCGAGGACGGTGCGCAACGCAGCCAGGCGGTGGTCCATCCCCTCCGCCGCGCTGGCGGAGGTGTCCAGGAAGAAGGTCCACCGCGCGCCCCCGTCCGCCGGCGGCGCGGGGGCCACGTCCGGCCGCACCCCGGCGATGTAGTAGCGCCCGGCGCGCAGCAGGTACTCGCGCGGGGCGTCCGGGCGCGGGCTCCAGCGGATCTCCAGGTCCTCGGTGGGGGTGACGCTCTCGTCCTCCCACGCCAGCGTGCCGGTCTCGCTCACGCGGCTCCCCGCGGGGCCCGCCATCCCCGCGCGCACCTGCTGCTCGTGCGGAAGCGGCTGCGAGGTGACGTTCACCCGCAGCATGCCGATGCGCGGCAGCCCGCGCAGGGGAACGCGGAAGGTGCGCACGCCGCCCTCCAGCGGCAGCAGGCGCGTGTAGCCCAGGACCACGCGGACGGTGGCGCCCGCCTCGATGGGAAAGATGCGCGCGCTGAAGCGGTTGCCCTGGTCCTGCTCCAGCAGCGCGGGGTCGCGCATCTCGTGCAGGATCTCCGCGTAGACGCGGTTGGCGCGCAGCCGCTCGACGACCTCGCCCTCCATCAGCCGGCCGTTCACCTCCTTGGCGAAGCGGCTGACGGTGGCGCCCTCCGGCAGCACGGCGCTGAAGCGGCCCTCCATCCGCCGCCCGTGCGGGTTGCGGAAGACGATCTCCATCTCGGTGAGCGAGAACACCCCCTGCACCGCCGCCCGCACGTTCAGCTCCTGGATGACGAGCTCCTGCCCGTCCGGGTCCGACAGCGCGATGGGCGCCGGCGTCTCCGGCTGCGCGGCCAGGGGCGCGGCGGCCAGGATGGGCAGCAGGGCGAGGACGAGGCGGACGGCGAGACTTCGCATCGTGTGTCGGCGCATCAGCGGCGTGGGGATTGAAGGGCGGGGGCGCGAGAGGATCCCGCCGCCGGTGGACCCGGAGGGAAGAACGATGGCGGCTCGCGGATTCTGTCGAACGATGGAAACGTGCGACGCGTTCGCGTCGTACGCAACGGAGCTCGCGCGCCAGCCGGTACGTGTGGACCTTCGCGGCCCGGGCGCTGGACGAACGATGACCTTCGTCGCACGACGAGGACATGGAGCATCCCGATGAACCAGCCGCTATCTCCTGACCTTCGCGTCGATCCCCAGAGCCTGCGCGAGGCCGATCCGGCGGAGCTCGCGTGGGCGGTGATCGCCCCGGCGTACGACGCGGTGAGCTTCTACGACGGGCCGGAAGCGCTCGCCGAGTCCATGCGCGCGCTCACCCCGGGGCAGCGCGCCCTTCTCGCGCTGCACTGGTGCGTGGCGGAAGTATCGAACGGCGGCTTCGACGGGTTCTTCACCAACCCCTCCGGCCTTCTTGCCACCGAGGCCGTCGAAGGGTTTCGCCGGATCGGCGCGACCGAGGCCGCGGACCTCGTGGCCCGGGCGCTGGAGGTGTTCGCCGAGCGGCCGCCCACGGGAGAGCCGGAGAACCCCGAGTTCGATGAGTACGAGGACGCCGTGGCGTTCGACGCGTATGACGAGCGGTACGACCCGCTCCAGGAGCGATTCTTCGCGCTGCTCGACGCGGAGATCTACCCGAAAGCAGCCGCGTACGTGCGCGGCCACCCTGACCAGTTCGTCCGGTAACGGTGTGGGAATGCCGGAGCTGATCCTGGATTGCTTCGTACCCGACGACGCGCCGGTGCTGTGCGAGGCCGACCACGATCCGGAGCACCGGCGCCGGTTCGAGTTTCCCGACGACTTCGTTCCGTCGCTGGAGCATTCCCGCGCCGTGATCGCGCGGTGGGCGGAGGAGCGCCGCGCGGGCGTGCGCTTTCCGTTCGCCGTCCGCGACGCCGCCACGGGCACGCTGCTGGGCGGGTTCGAGCTCCGGCCCCTCGGCGAGGGGACGGCGAACATCGCGTACTGGACGTATCCGCCGCACCGCGGCCGCGGCGTCGCCACCGAGGCGGTGCGGCAGGCCTGCGCGCTGGCATTCGCGGAGCTGGGGTTCCGGCGGATCGAGCTGAAGGCCGACCTGGACAACGTGGCGTCGCGCCGGGTCGCCCTCCGCAACGGGTTCCGGGAGGTGGGCGTGCGGAACGGCCAGATGCTGCACGTCCTGGAAGCCGGCGACGCGGGGGCGATGACGTGACGCGGGAGGAGCGCGGGATGGACGTGTCCGGCGCCGACGTCGCGCGTGCGCTGCACGACCTGGGGCTGGCGGGGCGGCCGGTGTGCCTCCACGCGTCGCTGCGCTCGTTCGGCCGCGTGGCGGGCGGGGTGCCGGCGATGGTCCGCGCCTTCCTGGACGCCGGGGCCACGCTGCTGGTGCCCACCTTCACCTCGCGCTACGCCGTCCGGCCCCCGCCCGGCGAGATGCTCGCGCGCAACGCCTGGCCCGCGGAGAGCCTGCCCGCCGTGGTGCCGGATCCCTGGTCGCCCTGGGCAACCGAGGTGGACCGCGACATGGGCGCGATCCCCGCCGCGGTCGCCGCGTGGCCGGGGCGCGTCCGCGGCGACCATCCGATGGACTCGTTCACCGCGGTGGGCCCGCTGGCCCGGGAGCTGGTCGAGGCGCAGCAGCCGGAGGACGTGTACGCGCCCCTGCGCGCGCTGGCGGAGCGCGGCGGGAGCGTGATCCTGGCGGGCGTGGGGCTGGAGCGCCTGACGCTGCTGCACCTGGCGGAGTCGATGGCGGGCCGCGAGCTCTTCCGCCGCTGGGCCATGGTCTCCGGCGGACGCGTGGTGCGCGCGGCCGTGGGCGGATGCTCGGAGGGCTTTGGGCGGCTCGCGCCCGCGCTGGCGCCCCTGGTGCGGCACGCGCGCGTGGGCGCGAGCCCGTGGATGGTGCTCCCCGCACAGGAGACGCTCGCCCGCGCCGCCGCCGCCATCCGCGCCGATCCCGGGATCACGCGCTGCGCGGACCCGGCCTGCGACCGCTGCCGGGATGCCATCGCCGGCGGCCCCATCCTGCCCCGCCTCGCTGGCTGACCCGCGCCCCCTCCGCTCCGCCAACGGGGTGTCCGCGAGGATCGACCGGACTACGCGGGCCGAATCGCCCTGTTCACGATACGCGGCCAGACTTTGCGTACCGCTGCTCCCGGAAGCTCGCGAGATCGCGGTTGAACTCGCTCATCGCAATCTGAAATGCGCCCTGTCCGCGGAGCGTGCGCGCATCGAAGCCGAGAAAGCGGTTGAATGCCCGCCGCAGTGCACGGTCCGACGTGTACCCGCACGCGGCGGCAACGCCAGCGATCGTGCGCCGCGGCTCCTGCAGGAGGAAGGCGGCGAGCAGAACGCGCATCCACGCCTGCAGGCGGCGCGGCGGGGGCAGGGCGGCCGCGCCGCACCAATCCGCAACCGTTTCCGCGATCACGTTGAACTGCGCGCCCAGCTCCGCTGCTCCCCCTCCCGTCGCGGCGACGTGCGCCGCGGCACGGATGATCGTGCGCGCACGTGCGGACGGGTACCGGTCCAGGCCGTCCTCGATGCTGCGTTTGAAGGGCCGGGCATGCGCCTCCCGCAGCCGTTGCGCGGCAAGGTGCGGCGTATCCTCCAGGCTCAGGTCAAGCACGTCCGCGACGCCCCGGCTGAGCAGCTGGCCCACGATGTCGGGCGCGACGCTCGGGACGTCCACCGCAGCAACGACCGGGACGGAGGGAAACTCCAGCAGCAGTTCCCACACGTGCGCCGGGATTCGCTCCGACCGGCTCTCCGGGGTGCAGTCGAGCAGGACGATGCCCGACGGCGGCAGCCGGGGCACCACCGCCAGCAGCTCGGCCCAGTCCGACGCGATCTCCACCGAATAGGGGCGCGGGAGAGCCGCCACCGAGGCCAGCCGGGCCGAGGGAAGGGCGGCGATCCTGATCTTCCGGGTGCTCTGCATTCGTCAGGCGCTCCAAAACCGGACATTTCCGCCGGTGTTTCAGTTGCCCCCCCTGAAAGGTCCGCTCATCTTCGGAAGTGCCGGCAAACTCTTTCCGCACTTCTTCCAGGGGGTTGTCCCATGCGTAAGGCCGTTTTCCTTTCCGTCGCGCTCGCCGCCGTGGTCTCGGCATGCGGACGCACACCCGCAGAGCCTGAGAACCTCACCGGGATCGAGTCCACCATTCAGGCGGACAACAACGCCGGCGACTCGGCCGCTGAGCGGGGCGGAAACCTGATGGGCTCCGGCCACTGATCCGGGGAACAGCCAACGCGGCGCCCGCCAGAGGGTGAGCGCCGCGTCGGCTACATGCATCCAGCAGACACGAACCCGTCCAGCGCCGTAGCGAATCGCCCCGCCAGCTCCTCCTGGGGCAGACGGGGGTCCGGGGAGGCTCGGCGCTCCACCATCAGCTCGCCGCGCCGCAGCTGATCGAGAGCCTGGTCCGCCCTGACGAGCGTTTCCGACAAGCCACGCTCCCGGGCCAGCACGAGTGCCTCGGTCAGGGCGCGTTCCGCCAGGTCGTTCTCGCCCAGCGCGAGGGCGCCCACGCCCAGGTCCACCAGCGCCGCCGCACGCGAGTTGTCCGGCGGTACCTGAATGGCGATCTCCGCGACACGCGCGGCGCACGACGCGAACACGTCGCGTGCGCCGGTGATCCCGGCGGCCTTACAGGTGGCACACAGTACCTGGACCTGCGCGCACGAGTCGGAGAAATGGGGGAGGAGGGCCTGGAAGACCCGCAGCGCCCTGCCGGTATGGCCGCGGGAAAGCCAGAGATATGCGGTATCGTAGCCCAGGGCCGGAAGCTTGGGATGGTTGGGCACGTACCGCTCGAACGCACCCTGCGCGAAGGTCTCGGCCGCGTCGAGGTCGCCCCTGTCGATGGCCACGACCAGGCGGTTGTGCAGCACTTCGCCTTCCAGGGTGCGGAGCCCGTGCCGGCGCGCGACGCGTTGAGCACGGGCAAGGAACCTCTGCGCCTGCTTCAGGCTCCCCTGCTCCCAGTACAGCATTCCGAGCGAGCTGGTGCTGAGTGCAACGCATTCATGATCGGCGTGGTGCGCGGCCAGGCGCCGCGACCGGTTCAGCCACGTTTCACCCTCACGCGGCCTGCCGTTGCGCCGCAACAGCCGCCCCGCGGCAAGCGCATAGCGTGCGTTCGACGGCCAGCTCAATGCGGCGGCCTCCGCGAACGCCAGCGCCGTGGTGAGGGAGCGGTCACCATCCAGCGCCCACTCCGCGACGCACCAGCAGGCGCGCGCCACGACCTCCATGTCCGCGCGATCGGGATCGACCAGCTCTCCGACGATGACGGCGCAGGGGGAGCGGAAGCGGGCATCCGCCCCTCCCCGAAGCAGGTCTTCTTCCCAGCACTGCAGCCGATCAGCGTCGAACCACGCTCTGTCATACTCGCCGCGGGCATACGACAGCACGAGCCGGAGCACTCGCCACAGCAGCACCGCGTCGGTAGCAGAGAGGTCGGCAAACATACCCGCGCCCGCCGGGTGGGCTGCCGGTACGCACGTCCTGTCGCAGAAGTCCAGCGGTCCGTGCGGAAGCCCTGCCCGACGACGAGCGGCTGTTGCCATGTGGCCCTGGTGATGCCGGAGTATCTATCCTGCCGCAGCCGGCAGCGTCGGAAAGTGAACTCTCGGCGTATAGTAATTGGCTGCTATGTGCAGGTCTACACGGTGAAAGGTCCGGTTCTCCGGTCACGAGATGGTGGCAGGCGCCTGTAGATGGTTCCGCTTGGAACTAATTCACTGCCTCCATAATGAGGATCGATTCCACCATCTGCTCCCGCGCCAAGCACGCCAGCACCGGCGCCAGTTCTCAGCTTGACTTTCGCCTTTCAGGCGGCGTAAGCCAGGGCCTGCACCCAGTGCTCGAGTAGCCGGGCTGGAATTGTGGCGCTCTCCCGGTCTGACGGGGAGCACGACATAAATTCGCTCGCCCAGAGCCGGCGCCGCA
>DATAAG010000845.1:0-7351 GCA_036260235.1 Longimicrobium sp. | reverse complement strand
CTGCTCACGCGCAACGGGGTGGCGGTGGTCACCACCGCCATCTCGCCCTACCGCGACGCGCGCGACGAGTGCCGGCGGATGATCGGCCGCTTCGTGGAGGTGTTCGTGCAGGCGCCGCCGGAGGTGCAGGCGGAGGCGGAGGCCCGGGGCGGCAGCACGGCGGCGTTCGGGGGCGGGACGGACTTCGCCGGCCTCACCGATCCCTACGAGCCGCCGACGGCGCCGGAGGTGGTGGTGCGGGGAAAGGCGGAGCCGCCCGAGCAGACGGCGCTGCGCATCGTGCGGCGGCTGGAGGAGCTGGGCTACCTCCCCCGCGCCGGCGACCCGGACGAGGCCATGGTCCGCGCCCAGCTCAAGGCCCTGCAGGACCGCTGATCGCGATTCCGTGAAAAGAAGTTCGCCTCGTACCCATTCCTGAAAAGAAATGGGGTACAGAGGGACAGAGAACAGCCAGAGGAACAGAGGGACGGCATCTCCTCTGTTCCTCTGGCTTTTCTCTGTCCCTCTGTACCTTTCGCCGTTGTTTTTCGGATCTCGCGTCACACGGACTGAGCAAAGGGAGCGGAGGAATGAATTTCCACCCTGCTCACTCGCACTCTGCCGACTCTGCGGGAGGCCCCGTCTTTTGCCGGATCCGGGATCAGCGGGGCAGCGGCGGCGGGGCGGTGGAGAGGCGCAGCCGCAGCGTGTGGTTGTAGGGGCTCACCGAGAGGTGGCGGTCCTCCCACCCCGTCGCCGGGTTCTGGAAGAGGAAGTTGTACCGCCGCCCCGCCGTCCACTCCGCGTCCACCCACGCGCCGCCAACCGCGAAGCCCCCCCGCGCGCCCCACAGGATGCTCACGTCGTGGGCGCGGTAGCGGTTGTGCCCGCCCGGCTTGTCGTAGTAGGCGTCGTTGGCCCAGCGCACCCGCGTGGCGAAGAGCCCCGCCTGCGCCCGCGGGCGCAGCCAGTCCACCGCCACCCACTGCCCCGAGCCCCCCGGCCCCACCGCCGCCCCCAGCACCTGCCCCCGGTGCGTGTACCCCTGCGGAACCGCGCGCCCCGCGTACCAGCTGGCGGTGGGGCGGGCGCGGTAGGTGGCGCTCTTCTCCAGGTAGGTGGCCTCCCCCTGCAGCCGCATCACTCCGCCCAGCCCCGTCCCCGCCCATCCCGCGCCCAGGGTGAACCCCTGCGTGTGCTCCGGCTGCTCCAGCGCGTCGCGCAGCGAGCCGGGCAGCCGCCGCCGCGCCCACTCCGCGTACACCTCCGCCCCCTCGCCCGGCGCCACCCACCGCGCGAAGAGGGAGGAGAGCTGGTCGTACGGCCGCGACGCGGTGGTGTCGCCCGCGCCGCGCCAGCGGGAGAAGACGGCGCCCGCGTCGCCCAGCGCGTCCGCCCCGCCCCCCGCCGGCGCGTACACCGCCCGCGCGGCGCCCAGCGAAAGCCCCGCGCCGGGGCTCACCACCACGGCCGCCGCGCTCAGCGAGCGGTGGCGCCCCACCGACGCCGTGTCGAAGGGGGAGGAGGAAAGGCGCCCCGCGATCCAGCGCGCCTCCACCGTCCCCAGCGGGGTGCGGATGCCGCGCGCGGTGCGCAGGAAGAGGTGCGGAAAGCCCCCCGCGTGGTTGCTGAGAACGATGGCGTTGCGGGCGCCGGGGCCCCACCACTGGCTCTCCGTGGCCGCCCCCGCCTCCACCGCCCCCAGCCGCAGCGCCAGCGACGACTCGCCGGCGAAGACGGTGGTCATGGGCCCGTCGCCGAAGCGGTAGGGGAGGTCCACCGAGTGCGTCCCCGTGCTCCAGGGCGCGGTGAAGCGCCCCACCTGCGCCGAGTCCCACCCCTGGGGGAGGAGCGCGTCGAAGGAGCGGTTCTCCTGGTGCACCAGCTCCGGCGCCACGATCAGCCGCAGCGGCCCCGCCACGGCCTCCACCCCGGCCAGGGTGCGCACGCTCACCCCCCGCCCGGCCCAGAGCGGGCCGTCGTTGGCGGAGAAGGGGATGCGGCTGTTCCACACCGCCTCCACCCGCGGCGCCAGCACGGCCAGGTACGCTCCCCCGTCCCGCCGCGGGGTGCGCGACGAGAGGGAGCGCAGCAGGAACCCGCCGTCCGCGGGCGCGCCCCGCAGCTGGCCCGCGCGCTCGCGCTCCTCCTCGATCCCGCCGATCACCCGCCAGGGGCGCGGGGCGGCGCGCGCCGCGGTGTCGGGCGCGTCGAACGCCGGGGGCGGGTCCTGCGCGGCGGCGGGCGCGGCAAGGCAGCCCATCGCGGCGAAAAGCGTCCGGAAAACGAAGGGAGAGCGGAACATGCGTGCGGCGGCGGGTGCTGGACAGCGCGGCTCAGGGATGATAACATCATTCGGCGTCCGCGTCCAAGCCGGTGCCCTTCCGCACCCGCCCTTCCCGGAAGTCTTCGAGCCGTTTCCCCCTTCGTCCGCGCGATGCGATTGGTGTTGCAACGCCCTTTCGGCCCCGCCCTGGGAGCCGCGCTCCTGGCCGCGTCGCTGGCGTGCGCGCCCGCGGCCGCCCAGCAGGCGCCCCCGCGCGACCTGCACGCCGCGCTGGGCGCCGGGTCGGAGGTGGAGACCTACCTGCGCACCCTGCAGCTGGTGGGCGCGGTGCCGCTGCACCCCTGGTCGGTGCGCTCCCTTTCCCCCCGCCAGGCGCGGGAGCTGGCGCCGGCAGGGGCGCACCCGTGGAGCCGCGTCTACCGCCCCGCGGAGCGCGCGGCGCGGGTGGCGGCGGTCCCCGCGGGGGTCTCGGCGGCGTACAACTCCGCCTTTCCCTACGGGATGAACGACGGCCCCGTGTGGAGCGGGCGCGGGCTGACCGCCTCCGCCTCGGCGGGGGTGGCGCTGCGGGCGGGGGCGCTTTCGGTGCAGGTGGCGCCGGTGGCGTTCTGGGCGGAGAACCGGGCGTTCGAGCTGATGCCCACCGGCGGGGACGGCCGTCTGGCCTTCGCGGACCCCCTCACCCCCGACCGCATCGACCTTCCCCAGCGCTTCGGCGACGGCGCGTACCGGCGGGTGGACCCCGGCGAGAGCTTCGCGCGGGTGGACGTGGGGCGGGTGGCGGCCGGGTTCTCGACCGCCGCCCAGCAGTGGGGCCCCGCCGTGCACCAGCCCATCGTCCTGGGACCCAACGCCGGCGGCTTTCCGCATGTATTCCTGGGCACGGCGGCGCCGCTGGACGTGTACGTGGGCTCGCTGAGCGGGCGGATCGTCTGGGGCGAGCTCTCGCAGTCCCCCTGGTCGGTGGTGGAGGGGCACGGCTCCCGCCGCTTCGTCACCGCCGCCGTGGCCGCCTTCACCCCGCGGGGGATCCCGGGGCTGGAGATCGGGGGGGTGCGGCTCTTCCAGGGGGCGTGGCCGCGGGGGGGGCTGGGGGTGCGCGACTTCGCCCAGCTCTTCCAGGCGTTCGAAAAGGCCGACCTCCCCGAGTCGGACTCCGGCCAGGGCGCCAACTACTCCCCCGACAACCAGCTCGCCTCGGTCTTCGTGCGCTGGGTGCTCCCCTCCGCGGGGCTGGAGGTGTACGGCGAGTTCGGCCGCGAGGACCACAGCTGGGACCTGCTGGACTTCTACCTGGAGCCCGACCACCAGAGCGCGTACTCGCTGGGGGTGCGCAAGGCGTGGCGCGCGGGCGGGGGCGTCTGGCTGGCGCGGGGGGAGCTGCTGAACTCGCAGCCCTCGCACCTGCTGGAGGCGCGCAAGCAGCCCCCGTTCTACCAGCACAACGGCACGCGGCAGGGGCACACCCACCACGGCCAGCTGCTGGGGGCGCCGTTCGGGCACGGCGGCGGAGGCTCGGTGGTGGGGGTGGACCGCTACCACCCCGGCGGGCGCCTCTCGCTGGAATGGGTGCGCGGCCGGGTGGCGCAGGACTGGGAGTACGACTCCGCCGGGGTGGCCGCGGCCCGCGCCACCGACGTGGTGCACGCCCTTTCCCTGGACGGCCTGCTCCTGCGGCGCCGGGTGGACGTGACGTGGGGCGCTTCGGCGGTGTTCAACCTGAACCGCCACTTCGCCCGAGACGAGCTCAACCTCAATGCCCGTCTGGGCATGCGCTTTCCTCTCTGATCGCTTTGGGGTTGCCGTGGCCGAACGGAAAGTGTTAGATTTTTCAGCCGGTGCGGGACTTCGCAAGCTGCTGCCAGGAAAAGCCGTGACCCACGTGAGGCGCCTCGTAGCGGGGGCCGTGCGCCGTGCCGCCCCCGCATTGCTCGCCGCCTTCGTCGGCGCGGCCGTTCCCCTTTCGGCGCAGTCCGCGGCCCCGGCCGTGCTGCGGCCCGGCGACGCCGTCCGCATCCAGGTCTGGCGCCAGGAGCAGCTGAGCGGCGAGTTCGACATCGCCGCCGACAGCACCATCGCCCACCCCCTGTACCGCGACGTCAAGGCGGCGGGGGTCCCCCTGCCGGAGGTGGAGGCCCGCGTCGGCCAGCGGCTGCGGCAGTTCGAGGCCAACCCCCTGTTCGTGGTGGAGCCCCTGCTGCGGGTGGCCGTGGGGGGCGAGGTGCGCAACCCCAACCTCTACGCCGTGCGCCCGGAGGTGACGGTGCTGCAGGCCGTGGCCCGCGCCGGGGGATTGTCGGAGCGGGGCCGCCTGGACCGCGTGCACCTGGTGCGCGACGGGGTGCGGCAGACGCTGGACCTGTCCAGCCCCGGCTCCGGCCACTCGCTCCTGACCGTCCGGTCGGGAGACCAGATCTACGTGGAACGCCGCCGCGACGTGTTGCGCGAGAACATCGCCCCGGTCGCCAGCGTCGTCGGCGCCATCGCCGCGCTCATACGCGTTCTCATCCAATAGGTGGTAGCAGTGGCCGATCTCCTTCCCGCCGAATCCTTCCCGCGCCCCCCGCACGACCTTTCCCGAGCCAACCCGCTCTCCGCGGCGCCGCCGGGCGAGGACGCGGGCGACAGCGGCGACCTGCGCGAGGTGCTGGGGCTGGCCCGCCGCAACCTGCGCCTGATCCTGGCGGCGGTGGTCGTCACCTGCGCGCTGGCCGCCGCCTGGACGTACACGCGGGCGCCCCGCTACAGCACCAGCGCCGTGGTGCGGCTGGCCGACGTGCGGGGCTCCATGACGGGCGGGCTGGAGGAGCAGGCCATGGAGCGGCTCACCGGCTCCGTCACCGACCCGGTGCTGTCGCAGATCGAGGTGCTGCGCAGCCGCACCCTGATCGGGCGCTCGGTGGACGAGAGCGGCTACCGGCTGCGCCCCGTGGCGTTTCCCGCCTCGCTGGTGGTGGACGGGTTCGTGGACCCCGCCGCCCCCGCCGACACGCTGGAGCTCCGCTTCACGCGCGAGGGGTACCGCGTGCAGGGGCGCGCGGGGACGGCCAGCGCGGCGTACGGCCAGCCGGTGTCGCTGGGCGGGGCGCGCTTCACCGTGGTCTCGCGCCCGGAGCGCGAGTCCGGCCAGGTGGTGGTGGCGCAGCGCGAGCGGGCCATCACCGGGATGCTGGGGCGCCTGACCGCGCGCCCCCGCGAGCGCACCGACGTGGTGGACCTGCGCTTCGAGCACACCGACCCGGCGGTGGCGCAGCGGGCGCTGAACTCGCTGGTGCAGACCTTCCAGGCGGTGAACGCCGAGCGCGCCCAGGCCGTGTCGCGGCGCCGGCGCATCTTCCTGGAGGAGCAGCTGCAGGCCACCGACTCCATGCTGTCGGCGGCGCAGCGGGAGCTGAGCGGCTTTCGCGAGCGGGCGCAGGTGTACAGCACCCGCGAGAGCTTCATGGCCCAGCAGCAGTCGCTGGTGGCGCTGGACCTGCGCCGCGAGGAGCTGCAGGCGGAGCGCACGGTGTACCAGAACCTGGTGGCCCGCCTTTCCGACCCGCGCTCCGCCGGCGACGTGCGCGCCATGCGCGCGCTGATCGCCAACCCCGCCCTGGCCGCCAACCCGGCGGTGGCGCAGCTGCACCAGCAGTACCTGCGCTACGAGACCACCCGCGACTCGCTGCTGAGCGGCGCGCACCCGCGCGCCGCCACCGACCCCGACGTGCAGCGGGTAGAGAGCCTGCTGCGGTCCACGCAGGAGCGCATTGCCGAGGCGGTGCGCAGCCACCTCTCCAGCCTGGACCTGCGGCTGGCCGGGCTGGACCAGCTGCGCGCCCGACACGTCTCCGACATCGCGGGCATGCCGCGGGCGGAGGCCGAGGAGGTGCGGCTGGCGCAGCAGGTGACCACCGTGCAGACGGTGGCCGACCAGCTGCGCCAGGAGTACCAGCGCGCCCGCATCAGCGAGGCGGTGGAGGTGGGGCAGGTGGAGGTGCTGGACTACGCCGGCCCCGCCGTGCCGCTGCCGCAGCGCCACGGGCTGGTGATGATGATGGGGCTGCTGGCGGGGCTCATGCTGGGCGGCGGTGCGGCGGTGCTGCGCGAGCAGATGAACACGTCGCTGCGCCGGCGCGAGGACGTGGAGCGCTTCCTGGGGCTCACCAGCCTGGCCGTCATCCCGCGCATCACCTCGGCGGCGAAGGCCGGCCACGGGCGCGCCAACGGCAAGGGGCCCACCGGCCCCGCCGTGGCGCCCATGCTGGTGGCGGCGGCGCACACGCGCTCCACCGGGGCCGAGGCGTACCGCACCCTGCGCACCAACCTCCTCTTCTCGCAGACGGTGCAGAAGCTGCGCACCATCGGCGTCACCAGCGCCGGGCCCGCGGAGGGGAAGTCCACCACCTCGGCCAACCTGGCGGCCACCTTCGCGCAGCAGGGGCTGCGGGTGCTGCTGGTGGACTGCGACCTGCGCCGGCCGCGGCTGCACGAGATCTTCGAGGCCCCCCGCGAGCCGGGCTTCACCCAGTACCTGCTGGGGCAGGGGACGCTGCGGGAGCTGGCGCGCCCCACCGCCGTCCCCAACCTCTTCCTGCTGACGGCGGGAACGCTGCCGCCCAACCCCGCCGAGCTGCTGGGAAGCCCGCGGGCCCGCGAGGTGCTGCGGCTGCTGGAGGACCAGTTCGACCTGGTGCTCTTCGACACCCCGCCCGTGCTGCTGGCCTCCGACGCCGCCATCCTGGGGAGCCAGCTGGACGGCATGCTGCTGGTGCTGCGCGCCGCCGCCACCAGCCGCACCGCGGCGCAGCAGGCGCTGCGCCAGCTGCAGACCGTGGGCACCAGCGTGCTGGGCGCCGTGCTGAACGACCCCGAGGCCAGGCTTCCCGCCTACGAGGGATACTACGGCAAGTACGGCTACGGGTACGGCTACGGCCACGCCTACTACGGCGACGCCGCCGACGAGGAGCACGCCCCGGCCGCCACGGCGGGCCGCGGCTGATCCACCCCCGGGGGGCCGCCCGCACTCGCGCGGCGCCCCTCTGCCTGAGGCCAAGGCCCGTTCCGCCGGCCCGCCCCCCCGCCGCCACCCCCCCGGGACCCCGC
>DATAAG010000844.1:0-8706 GCA_036260235.1 Longimicrobium sp. | reverse complement strand
GGCCCCGTCGGGGGCCGCGCCGCTGCGTCGTGCATCCAGCGGAGATCCGCGCCCGTGGTGTCGCTGCACCGCCTCATCCCGCGCCGCCGCGGTGTCAGGCGGCCGGCTCCGGCGCGTAGAAGAGGAGGACGCACCCCGTCTTCAGGGGCCGGGTTTCCAGCAGCCGCATCTTCATCTGCCCGCTGCCGGGCTTGAACAGCGGGTTGCCCTGGCCCAGCACGATGGGATTGACGCCGAGGCGGTACTCGTCGATGAGCCCGGCGCGCGTGAGCGAGGCGCAGAGGTCGGCGCTGCCGAAGACCAGGATGTCCTTTCCAGGTTCCTGCTTGAGCCGCGCGACCTCCTCCGCGGCGTCCGTGCTCACCAGGCGCGAGTTGGCCCAGTCCGCCGACGTGAGCGTGCGGGAGAACACCACCTTCTGGATGCCGTTCATGCGGTCGGCGGTCTCGCCCTGCGCCGTGGTCCAGTACTGCGCCATCCCCTCGTAGGTCCTGCGGCCGAAGAGCAGCAGGTCCGCCGTGCTCATCTGCTCGGTGGAGAACCGCTGCAGCTCTTCGCCCCAGCCCGCGTTGTGGAAGTCGATGTCCCACGGCCGCGTGCCCTCGAAGAAGCCGTCGAGCGTCACCATGTTCCACATGATCAGCTTCCTCATCGCACGTTCTCCTGTTCGGTGGGTGGACGCGGCCCGGCTTGTCCGGCTCGCCGATTGTGATTGCAAATCGCAACCGGTTGCAGGATACAATAACTGATGGCATTATGCAAGCAGTTTCTTTCAAGGGAGGGAGATGAAGGACGAACATCGCTCGCTCTGCCCGATCAACCTGTCGCTCGAGATCCTGGGCGACCGCTGGTCGCTGCTGATCCTGCGGGACATGATCTTCGGCGGCAGGCGGCACTTCCGCGAGCTGCTGCAGCGGTCGGAGGAGGGGATCGCGTCCAACATCCTGGCGGATCGCCTCAAGCGGCTGGTGGAGGCCGGGATCCTCACCCGGGCGGAGGACCCCACGCACAAGCAGAAGGCCATCTACAGCCTCACGGAGGCGGGGGTCGAGCTGGTTCCCGTCTTCGCGATGATCGGCGCGTGGGGGCGCCGGCACCTGCCGGTGAGCCGCGAGCTGAGCATCCGCGCCCAGGTGCTGGAGGAGGGCGGCCCCGCCATGTGGGAGGCCTTCATGGACGAGCTGCGCGAGGCGCACCTGGGCATTCCGCGCCCCCGGGCGGACGCGCCCTCGGTGGCCGCCACGCTCCAGGCGGCGTACGAGGCCGTGCTGGCCGGATCGGGCGCGCCGGAGGACCGCGCGGCGACGTAAGCGCGGCCGCGGTGGCGACCGGGCATGTTGAGCAACGAGTGCGGCGCGGCTCCCGGTGAGCGACACCAGCTGGCCCGCCAGGTGGGTGTCTGGCTGCTCTTTCTGGCGGTCCGCTGGCAGGTCAGGGAGTTCGCCCGCATGTGGCGCAATCGGCACCTGCGGGACGCGGTGCACGAGTAACACCGGATCCGGGGAAACGAACCTCGATCGTTTACGAGAGCGAGGTGCGTCATCCCGGCCGTGGTGCGGACAGAGGTTCTCAGGATCGCGCATCAGGGGGGCGGGCGGCTTGCTCCACTGCGCTCCGGCGACGATCCGGCGCACCGGCATCCCTCCCCGAAAAAATAAAAAATTCGGATGGCTCCCTGCCGCGCTTCCATCCCTCTGCCGTTTCCGAGCGCCCACGCCGGCTCGTGCCTCGCCGGCCGGCGCGCCATGCCATCGACTGGCATGAGGAGGACCGTGGAAGCAGAGGAAACGGCACGAGAAAACTCCGCTGACTCTGCTGACTCTGTGTGAGGCCCATTCTTTTTCCGGATCTGGTATAAGCGCATCCGCCCGCCCCCGGCGTCTCGAAACGTCCGGCACCGACCCGTGGACGAGCGAAGCGGCGCGGCCCCGTCGAGGAGCCGCGCCGCTTTGTCATCCATCCCGCCGATAGGCCTTGCCGCCGCGCTTCTGCGCGCCCTGCCGTCAGTCCGCGGCGACGGCCTCGGGCTCGCGGAGAGGGGACGGGTGGGGCACCACGGCGGGGCGCGCGCCGCCGCGGCGGAAGACGCGGTTCACCAGGTCGTCCAGCAGCGTGTACACCACCGGCACCACGAACAGCGTCAGCAGCGTGGAGGTGATCAGCCCGCCGATCACCGCCCGGCCCATCGGCGCGCGCTGCTCGCTCCCCTCGCCCAGCGCCATCGCCAGCGGCAGCATGCCGAAGATCATCGCCACCGTGGTCATGATGATGGGCCGCAGGCGCACCCGCGCCGCCGTCAGCAGCGCCTCGCGCCGGCTCATCCCCGCCTCGCGCTGCTGGTTGGTGAAGTCCACCAGCAGAATGCCGTTCTTGGTCACCAGGCCCATCAGCATGATGATGCCGATCATAGTGAACACGTTCAGGTTGCCGCCCGTCAGCAGCAGCGCCAGCCCCACGCCGATGAAGGAGAGCGGCAGCGCCAGCATGATGGCCAGCGGCTGGAAGAAGGAGCCGAAGAGCGAGGCCAGGATGATGTAGATGAAGATCACCGCCATCCCCAGCGCCGCGCCCACGTACCCCTTGGTCTCCTCCAGGCTCTGCACGTCGCCGCGAAAGACGGCGCGGTAGCCGCTGGGGAGCGCCGCCGCCTCCAGCGCCTCCTTCGCCTGCGCCGCCACGTCGCCCATGGCGTAGCCGGGCAGCACGCCCGCGCTGATGCTGATCTGCCGCTCCAGGCTGGCGCGCTCGATGGTCTGCGGGCCCATCCCGGCGCGCACCGTGGCCACCTGCGACAGCGGGATCATCGCCGGCCGGCCCGTGCCGGGATCGACCGCGCTGCCGGGGACCACGATCCCCGCCACGTCCGCCGCGGAGGTGCGCACGGCCTCGGGGTAGATGACCACCACGTCGTGCGAGTACCCCTGCTCGTCTTCCCACTGCGTGGCGCGCTGGCCGGTGAACAGCGGCTGCAGCGTCTGCGCGATGCTGGCGATGCCCACGCCGGCCGCCCACGCCTGCTCGCGGTCCACGTCCACGTCCAGCTGCGGGATCTCGCCCTCCTGGCTGCTGGTGGGCTCGGCCACGCCTTCGACGGACTCCAGCACCTCCATCACCTGCTCCGCCACCAGCTTCAGCCGCTCCTGCTCCGGCCCCTGCACGTTCACCTGGATCGGCTGGCGGAAGCCGCCGAAGATGGTGGGCGTGCCGGTGATGTTGGCGCGCACCCCGGGCACCCCCATCAGCCGCCCGCGCAGCGCGTCCTGGATCTCCTGCTGCGAGCGGTCGCGGTGGTCCTTCTCCTTCAGCCGTACGAAGATGCGGCCGGAGTTGGGGCTGCCGCGAAAGCCGCCGCCGATGGACATGTAGGTGAACTCCACCTCCGGCATCTGGCGAAGGATGCCGGCCAGCTGGTGCCCCTTGTCCACCGTGTACTCCAGCCGGCTGCCGGGCGCCACGCGGAAGTTCACGTTGAACTCGCCGCCGTCGAAGTCCGGCACCCAGGTAAAGCCCAGCCGGGGGATGATGAGCATGGCCGCCACGATGCACGCCACGGCGAAGCCCATCACCGTCTTGCGGTGGTCCAGCGCCCACCCCAGCCCGCGCGGATAGCGGTCCGCCACCCGCTCGAACCAGTCGTTGAAGCCCAGCGCCAGGCGCTTGAAGGGATTGCGCGCGCGGCGGCGGGGCTGCCCGTGCTGCGCCACCTCCGGGTCCGGCCACACGCTGGAAAGCATGGGGTCCAGCGTGAAGGAGACGAACAGCGACACCATCACCGCGAACGCCACCACCACGCCGAACTGGAAGAAGATCAGCCCGATCTGCCCGCCCATGAACGCCACCGGGACGAACACCGCGATCACCGCCAGCGTCGTGGAGACGACGGCCAGGCCGATCTCGCTGGTGCCCTCCCTGGCCGCTCGATGGTGGTCCTTCCCCATCTCCAGGTGCCGGACGATGTTCTCCCGCACCACGATGGCGTCGTCGATCAGCAGGCCGATGGCCAGCGACAGCGCCAGCAGCGTCATGGTGTTGATGGTGAAGCCGAAGATCCACATCCCGAAGTACGCGGAGATGATGGAGATCGGCAGCGCCAGCCCGGTGATGATCGTGGACCGCCAGCTGTTCAGGAAGAAGTAGATGATGGCGATGCAGAGCACCGCGCCCAGCATCAGCTCGTGCTGCACGGATTCCAGGCTGGCGCGGATGCGGCGCGAGTCGTCGCTCACCACCGTCATCTTCACGTCGCTGGGCAGCGTCTCCTGCAGCTCCGCCACCGCCTCGCGCACCCGGTCCGCCACCTCCACCGTGTTGGATCCGCTGATCTTCAGGATGTCGACGGAGAGGGCGCGGCCGTCGTTCAGGAAGCTGGCGCTGCGGGCCTCGGCGGTGCCGTCCACCACCGCGGCCACGTCGCCCAGGCGCACGGGGACGCCGCCCCGCACGGCAACGGTGATGTCGCGGAAGGCGCGCGGGTCCTCCACGCGGCCGGTGATGCGCACCAGCCGCTCCTGGTCGCCGCGCTTCACGCGGCCGGCGGGCACCTCCTGGTTCTCGCGCTGCAGCGCCTGCATCACCTGCTGCGGGCTCACGGCGTAGGCGCGCATGGCCTCCGGGTCCAGCTGCACCTGGATCTGGCGGTTGGTGCCGCCCACCAGGTTCACGCCGCCCACGCCGGGAATGGCCTCCAGCCGGTTGCTGATCACCTCGTCGCCCAGCTCCGTCAGCTCGCGCAGGGGCCGGTCGGCGCTCTGCACGGCGATGGACATGATGGGCCGCTCGTTGGGATCGAAGCGGATGATGACCGGGTCCTGGATGTCTTCGGGGAGCTGCCGGCGAATGCGGGCGATCTTGGACTGCACCTCCTGCTGGGCGGCCATCACGTCGACGCCCAGCTGCAGCTGCACGCGCACCATGGAGCTCCCCTCCATGGAGGTGCTGGTGATCTCCTGGATCCCCTGCACGGTGTTCAGCGCCTCTTCGATGGGACGCGACACCTCGCGCTCCATGACCTCGGGGCTGGCGCCGGGGTAGCTGGTCTGCGCCACCACGACGGGGTAGCTGACGTCGGGGTATTCGTCGATGGCCAGGCGCCGGTAGCCGGCGATGCCCAGCACGACCAGCGTCACCATCATCATGGTGGCGAACACCGGCCGCTTGATGGATACGTCGGAGAGGAACATCCCGCGTCTCCCGGAGATCGGGTGGAACCAGAAGAACAGCTTCTGCGGAGCACCGGCCCCGCGGCAAGCGATTGAAATCGCCGCAACAACAACACGCAGTCCGCCTTCGCGGACACCGTCACCGCACGGAGGGCTTCGGAGCGGGCACCCTGCCGACCGCCGCGCCCCCTCCGCTCGCTCAGGCTCGCACCTCCCCCAAAAACCCCTGGGGGAGGTTGAACTTCATACCATTCTCAAGGCCCTGCGCCGTCATCCTGAGGGAAGGCGCCGCGCGATCCATGCCCCTGGCGCGGTCCCCTGGCGCCGACCGAAGGATCTGCTCGCCGAACCGCGAGGCGGCCCGACACGCTGCACCCGCATCCCGTGCATTTCTCCCCCTCTCCCGCGGAGCGGGGGAGGGGGCCGGGGGGAGGGGGCCCTCGCGGACGCAGTGAGATGCCGGTCGGCGCACCTCTGGTCTGTCGGCCGCCGTTCCTCCCCCTCTCCGCACGCAGTTTGTGCGGGGAGGGGGCCGGGGGGAGGGGCCCCTACCGCCCGCCCTTCTGCCCCTTCTCGGCGCCGCCCTTCTCCGCCCCGCCGCGGCCACCCTGCCCGGCCATGCGCACCGCCATCCCGCTCCCCAGGATGCCCACGTTCCCCACGATCACCTGGTCGCCCTCGGACAGGCCGTCCACCACCTCCACCAGCCCCTGCGTCTCGTCGCGCAGCCCCAGCGACACGGTGGTGACGTCGATCTTCTCGTCCACCACGCGGTAGACCACGGGGTCGCCGCCTTCGCGCCCCTCGCGCAGCGCGGCGAGGGGGATGGTCAGCACGTCGTCCAGCACGCGCGACACGATGCGCCCGCTGGCGAAGGTGCCGGCGCGCAGCCGCCCGTCGGAGTTGGGCACCTGCACGTACACGGTCACGGAGCGCGAGCCCGGGTCCACCGAGGGGCTCATCCGCGCCACGCGGCCGGTGAACTCCACGCCGTCGGCCGTGAAGCGCACCGTCTGTCCGGGGCGCACGCCGGCGGCCTGGCGCTCGGGAACGGCGGCCGCCAGCTCCAGCACGTCGCCGCGCACCAGGGTGAAGAGCGAGGCGTTGCGGGTGACGTGCTCGCCGGGGTTCACCGTGCGCCGCTCGATCACGCCGGAGACCGGGGCCACCACGCGCGTGTCCGCCACCTCGCGGCGGGTGCTGCCGCGGCGCGCCTCGGCGGCGGCCAGGCGGGCGCGGGCGGCGCTCACCGCCTGCTCCGCCACGCGCACGTCGCGCTCGGGGATGGCGCCCTCGCGGTGCAGCTCGCGGTTCTGCTCCAGCGTCCACTCGGCCGTGCCCAGCTCGCTGCGCGCGGCGGCCACGTCGGCGTCGGCGCTGCGGGCGTTGCCGGCCTGGTCGCCGGCGTCGAAGATGGCCAGCAGCTGGCCGGCGCGCACCGCCTCGCCCTCGCGGACGTAGACGTCGCGCACGTCGCCCTCCAGCCGGGCGCGCACCTCGGCGCGCTCCAGCGGCTCCAGGGTGCCGGTGATGGCGATGGCCTCTTCCAGCGACGCGCGCCGCGGCTGGGTGATGTCCGTCGCCGCCAGCGTGACGCTGGGCCCGCGGCCGCCGCCGGCACCGCCGCCGCCGGGGGCCGCATCGGCCTTCTTTGAGCACGCGGCCGCCGAGGCCGCCATCGCGGCCACCGCGGCCGCCCGGAACACACGCAGAGAAGTCTGCATCGATCGATCGGAAGTCAGGATCCTGGACCGGTCCACGTTCGCGGAGCCCGCGAACAGCGATTGAAATCGCCGCAACAACCACGCACAGTCCGCCTTCGCGGACACCCGGCCCGCGGGCATCGTGCCGGCGAGGCGACCCCGGGGTATCTCGCACCGCACCCAGGAGCGAATCGATTCGCCGCTGGAACGTCGCGAAGTCCGCCTTCGCGCGCCTTCGCGGACTGCACGGGCGGGGCCGGTGCATCGCCCTGGGGTTCACCCTTCCCCCACGCAGCTTGCGGGGGAAGGGCCGGGGATGGGGAGCGCTCGCCGTACCGCACCACACCCTCCATCAACGCACCAACCTACTCACGCACTAACGCACTAACGCACTCACGCACTCAGGGATTCGGCAAAGGCCGCCCCAGCGCCCGCGCCAGCTCCGCCGCGGCGAGGTACAGGTCGAAGGTGGCGCGGGCCTCGTTGGTGCGCGCGGTCAGCAGCGCCAGCTGCGCGTCGCTCACCTCCAGCTGCGTCCCCAGGCCGCGCGAGTAGCGCAGCGTGGCCAGGCGGAACGCCTCGTCCGCCTCGGCCACGGTCTGGCGCACGGCGTCGAAGGTGGCGCGGGCGCGGGCCAGCTCGGTGCGGGCACGGGCGGCGTCGGCGCGGGCGGTCTCCAGCGCCTGCACCGCCTGCAGGTCCGCCATGGCGGCCTGCGCGCGCAGCTGACGCAGGTCGTTGCGGGCGCGGTTGCCGTCGAAGATCGGCCAGCTGAGCTGCAGCTGCAGCGACCGGTCGCTGAACCAGCCGCCGTTCTGCTGCGTGCAGACGCGCCCCTCCGCCGAGCCCTCCGGGCACTCCACCTCGTCCAGCGCGCCCATCCGCACCGGCAGGGTCCACTCCTGCGGGAACGCCTGGTAGCCGTTGACGAAGTTGAGCGAGAGCGTGGGCAGCAGCGCGGCGTTGGCGGCGTGCACGCTGGCGTCGCCCGCCTGCGCCCGCAGCCGCGCCGCGCGCACCGCCGGCAGCGCGTCCAGCGCCGCCGAGTCCGCGATCGCCGCCCCGTCGACCGTCTCCGCGGCGGCGCGGACGGCGGCCGGGTCCAGCTCGGTGCTCAGCCGCAGCGGCCGGTCCGTCGGCAGGTTGGTGAGCCGGCGCAGCTCCAGCAGTGCCAGGTCGCGCTCGCCCCGCGCGGCGATGGCCAGCGGCTCCAGGTTGCTGCGCTCCACGCGGGCCCGCAGCACGTCGTAGCGGCTGCCGCGGCCGGCCTGCTCGAACTGCTCCGCCTGCCGCACGCGCGCCTCGGCCAGCACCAGGTTGCTGTCCTGGATGGCCACCATGCGCTCCGCCAGCTGCGCGGCCAGGTACGCCGTCAGCGTCTGCAGGCTCACGTCCAGCTCCGCCTGCTGCAGCTCCGCCGTGGCGGCGTCGCGCAGGCTCACCGCGGCACGGGTGCCCTGGCGCACGCGGCCGCCCTGGAAGAGCGGCACGCCCAGCGCGATGTTCGCGTTGTAGGTGTTGGGCTGGTTGAAGATCTGCCCCACCGCCTGCGCGCGGGCGTTCTCCATGACGTGGTTGAAGGTGCTGTTGAACCGCACCGTGGGGAGCGAGCCCGCCCGGGCGCTCCCCACCGCGGCCGTGGCGGCGTCCACGCGGCCGGCGGCCAGCCCCACCTCTTCGCCGCTGCGCGCCAGCTCCAGCGCGCGGGAGAGCGGCAGGTCAAGCGTGTCGCCGCCCTGCGCGGCCAGGGGCGCGGCGGCCAGCAGCGGAAAAACGAACGCGGCCCCGCGCAGCGCGCGGCGGCCAGCGTACGAAAGAACCCGCGAGGGGTGGATGGTCTGCAT
>DATAAG010000843.1:0-4145 GCA_036260235.1 Longimicrobium sp. | reverse complement strand
GCACGGCGGCGCAGGGCGCCACGCGCGCGGACTTGGCCGTGATCGCCCGCCGCGCGCCGGAGGACCGCGCGCTCACGGCCTCGTACCGCGCGCTCGCGCGGCTGGGCGCCCGCAGCGGCGACTTCTCCCGGGCCTCCAGGGCGATCGCCACGCGGCTGGAAAGCGGCACCAGCGACCGCGGCATCACCCGCTTGGCCGCCACGGGAAGCGTGGACGCCATGCTGCGCGGCACCACCGGCGGGCTGAACGCGGGCGCCAGCGTGGCGGGCGGCGCGACCGCGGGGGCCGGGTCGGTGCTGGGTGCCGGGGCCCAGGTGACGGGGGGCATCACCGGCAGCCTGGGTGGCGGCATCATCCCGTGACCTGAACGGCCGGCGGAGGAGCGAACCAACCCTGGTCGCGGCGGGTGGGCGAAGGGACCGAGGGCTCGGCCCCGCGACCAGCAATGGAAAATCGCCGCAACGACAACACCCTGTCCGCTTCGCGGACCTGGAGCGGGCCGGTTCCTCGCCCTGGCCTCGGTAGAAACCGCGGCTGCACGCCTGATGAGGTGCACAGAGGCCCCCCCGCAGTGGAAGCCCCGCGCAGTTTGCGGGGCTTTCCGCTGTTGTTGCGGCGGCGCGGCGGCTTCAGCCGCTCCGGCGCGGCGCCGGCTTCATCGTGCCGTCCCTCCCCGCGCGCTCCTTGCCACGTGCCCGGCTGCTACGGTATTCTTCAGCAGCTCACGTCGCCTACGACGCGGTGATCCTCGCGGGTCCGCGCACGATCCATCCTCCCGGGCGGCGTCCGCTTCCATCGTCACCTCATCCACCTCCCGCTCCCGGGGATGCCGCCGCAATCGGCAGCCGTCCGGGTCCCGTGTCCCATCCACGTCCCCCCACGCTCCAGCCGGGAAGGCACCCATGGACCAGCCGCAACAGCCCCAGGCCGCGCCGCCGGCCGACCAGCAGATCGTCCGCGCCGCCATCCACCCCGCCCTCGGCATCGCCCGGGTGGGGAACAGCCAGGACGAGTACTTCTACGGCCCGGAGGTGGTGCATCCGCTGCCGGAGCAGCCCGGCTTCTACAAGGACGGCACCGGCGCCCTCAAGCGCCAGGCCGCCCTGTTCCGCGTCTACGGCTACAACGCCGCGGGCCAGGTGGTGGCGGAGCTGACGGCCGACAACGCCGACATCCGCTGGACGGCCCACGTGGCCAACACCAAGGCGGCGTGGTACGAGTTCCAGATCGCGCTCGACATCCCGGAAGCCGCCACCGCGCCTCCGTCGAACCTCCGCAACGCGGACGTGAAGGGCGCCGCGCGGGGGCAGCTGGCCATCGATCCCGGCCCGCGCAGCATCACCGGGCGCGGCGAGCAGGGGCCGCAGTACGCGTTCGACAGCGGCGAGTTCTTCGGCACCCCCGTGTACCTGGGCGAGCTGCGCACCGACGAGGCCGGCCGGCTGGTGTTCCTGGGCGGCCACGGCGTCTCCGCCTCGCGCGACGGCAAGCCGGCCGTCACCTTCGCCAACAACGACGGGTGGCACGACGACGTCTCCGACGGCCCGGTGACGGCGCAGGTGACCGTGGGCGGCCGCGAGATCCCGGTCGATCCCGCGTGGGTGGTCACCGCGCCGCCCAACTACGCGCCGGACGTGATCACGGTCCGCACGCTGTACGACCTGCTGTACGACGTGTTCGTGGCGGACGGCGAGATCGCCTTCCCCACGACGGTCTCGTTCACCCGGCACGTCTGGCCGGTGCTCAAGCACCTCAGCAACCTGGAGTGGGTGAACGCGGGCTTCGCCGCGCAGTTCGGCTGGGGCGGGCCCAACCACTTCGCCGACTCCGTCCGGCGGCTCTCGTCCAGGCCGGCCACGCCGGGCGCGTTCGATCCCAACGCCGAGCTGCGGCGGCAGGTGCTCAACTCGTTCCGGCTGCCGCATCCCACGGACATGAATCCCCTGCCGTGGCCGTGGATCTACGGCGACGCCATGGACATTCCCGCGAGCTCGCCGCGGCAGCACGTCTCCATCTCGCCCACGCAGTACCGCTTCCTGCAGCTGTGGGCGGACGGGCAGTTCATCGACGACTGGGACCCGGCGCGCCCGGTGCCGCACCGGCTGAACGAGGTGCCGCTGGCGGAGCAGCCGGCCATGCTGGACCAGGCCGCGCTGCACTTCTGCCTGGCCGACGCCTTCCACCCCGGGTGCGAGATGACGTGGCCGGTGCGCCACGCCTCGATGTACTCCGCGCCGTTCCGCATCCGCCACCGCCCGGCGGGGACGCCGGAGCCCAGCTACGGCCCCACCCTCACCCCGGAGATCGCGCTGCGCCCGGGCGGCCCGCTGTACGCGCAGGGGCCGGGCGACATCAGCCGCTGGATGGCGGTGCCCTGGCAGACCGACACGGCCAGCTGCCGCTCCGGCTACGAGGCGGACTACGACCCGTACCTCCCCACCTTCTGGCCCGCGCGGGTGCCCAACCAGGTGCTCACGCTGGAGGACTACCGGAAGGTGATCGACACCTCGCTGCCGCTGGAGGAGCGGCAGGCCGCCTTCGCCCGCCGGCTGAACTGGCTGCGGGTGCTCAGCTCCAACTACAAGAAGGCCATCAACGAGATGGTGGCCGATTTCGGGAAGCTGGGCGTGGTGGAGGTGCGCGAGTGGGTCACGGATAATCCCGCCTTCCCGCCGGTGATGATGGTGGAGTCGCAGCCCGGCATGCTGCCGCGCCAGATCCCGTTCGCGGCCGAGCTGCTGAAGACGGTTGAGCTCCCGGCCGACGTGGCGGCTGCCGCGAACGCCGCGGACGTCGTGGAGGCAAGCGTGGCCGCCAGCCCCGACGCCGCGGCGCGCGCGCGGCGGCTGGAGCAGGCCGGCTTCGAGTCGGAGGAGGACCTGGCCGAGATCGTCGCCGAGCTGCGGCGGTGATGCGGGTGCCCGTCCGCGCGAGGTGATGCGGGAAGCGCGGTACGAGGCCGTGGTCGCCGGTGGCGGCCCGGCCGGATCGGCGGCGGCCCTCGCGCTGGTGCGCGGGGGCCGCCGCGTGCTGCTGCTGGACGACGCACCCCCCGGCGCCTTTCGCGTGGGCGAGGCGATCCCCCCCGCCGCGCGCCCGCTGCTGCGCGACCTGGGCGTGCTGCATCGGGTGGAGGGCGGCGGCCACCTCCCCTGTTACGGCAACCTTTCCGCGTGGGGGTCGCCGGAGCTGCACGAGACGGACTTCATCTTCGACCCCAACGGCCACGGCTGGCACCTGGACCGCGCGGGCTTCGACGCGGCGCTACGCGATGCGGCACGGGACGCGGGCGCCGAGGTGCGCGAGGGCGTGAAGCTCGCCGCCGCCGCCCGCACGGAGGATGGATGGTGCCTCACCCTTTCGTCCGCGGAGGGGACGGCGGAGGCGGCGTGCGGATGGGTGGTGGATGCCACCGGCCGCCGCTCCGCCATCGCCCGGCGCCACGGGGCGGCGCGGGTGGCGGCGGACGGCCTGGTGGCGTTCTTCACCCGCTTCCGCCCGGCGGAGGCGGGTGACCGTGACGCGCGGACGCTGATCGAGGCGGTGCCGGACGGGTGGTGGTACACGGCGCTGGTCCCCTCCGGCGAGCGCGTGGTGGCGTTCCTCACCGATGGCGACCTGGCCGGCCGCGACGTGCTGACGGGGGAGGGGTTCGTCGCGCGGCTGGCGGGGACGGAGCACGTGCGCGGCGTGCTGGAGCGCCACGGCTACGCCCCCTGCGCCCTCCCGCGCGGCGCGGACGCCGGGAGCGCGCGCCTGGACCGCTTCACCGGCCCCGGCTGGCTGGCCGCGGGCGACGCGGCGACCTCCTTCGACCCGCTCTCGTCGCAGGGGATCATGACCGCGCTCTACACCGGGATGAAGGCCGGCCAGGCGCTCTCCGCCCACCTCACGGGCGACGACGGCGCGCTGGCGGCGTACGTGGCGCGGCTGGAGGAGATCCATCGCGTCTACATGCAGAACCGCACGACCTACTACGCGCACGAGCGCCGCTGGCCCGAGCGCTCCTTCTGGCGCCGGCGGCTGGAGCCCTCCGCCGCCGGCTGATACGAGATCCGGGAAAAGAAAGAATGCCTCACACAGAGTCAGCAGAGTGAGCAGAGAGGGGTCCCTTGCACAGGCCGAACTCTGCTCACTCTGCTGAC
>DATAAG010000842.1:0-6441 GCA_036260235.1 Longimicrobium sp. | reverse complement strand
GCGGCGCCGGCTCTGGGCGAGCGAATTTATGTCGTGCTCCCCGTCAGACCGGGAGAGCGCCACAATTCCAGCCCGGCTACTCGAGCACTGGGTGCAGGCCCTGGCTTACGCCGCCTGAAAGGCGAAAGTCAAGCTGAGGGGGCCGCTCTCCCGCGGCAGGACGTCCGGGCGCCGGCGGAGGAACCTGCCGTCCCGTGCTGGCGGCCCGCCCCTGTCCTGGCCCTGTCCGCGGGGGCGGACGGCGCGCTGTCGTTGCGGCGATTTCAACCCGCCGTCGGCGGGAAGTTTGCCCGCTCCCCGGCGTCAGCGGGCGGACGCTTCGATTGCCTCGACGCGCATCGCGGGCCGGCATCGGCGCGCCCGCAACCCGCCACGCACGGGCACGGATCACCCGATCGCGCTTCAGGGGCCGGTTCGCCGGCTCCGGTGGATCCTGGCGAGCGTCGTACCTCCCTCAAAAAAAGTCTGGCATGAGCCCCTGCCGCACGCCGTCCTTCTCGCCCCCCCGGCCGGCTCCCCGCCCGCGCGGCCGGGCATCGCCCCCGGCCGTCGCGCCACGGACTCACGGCACGGGCAGGGGGATTCACGGCGAGATCGTGCCGGGCAGCGAGGCAACGCTGCGCCGAGTAGATTTCACGGCCGCCGGCGATCCGGCGGAGCGAAGGATCGCGCGGCGCCTTCCCCGGAAGGACAGTTCCGCGCATCGTGATGACCATCCCGTGCACGTCGTGACAACCGCGCGGTGGGCATCCTGGTGCGCGGCGTTCATCCTGCAGGGCCGGGCGCGGCATGACGGCCGGCCATCGACCCCATCCATCATGACGAACATGACCGCACCGCTTTCCGAGCGCCTGCAGGTGGTGCAGGGCGACATCACGAAGCTGGACGTGGACGCCATCGTCAACGCGGCCAACACCTCGCTGCTGGGGGGCGGCGGGGTGGACGGCGCCATCCACCGGGCGGCGGGTCCGGAGCTGGTGCAGGAGTGCCGGATGCTGAACGGGTGCCGGACGGGGGAGGCGAAGATCACCCGCGGCTACCGCCTTCCCGCGCGGTGGGTAATCCATACCGTGGGGCCGGTATGGCAGGACGGCGAACACGGCGAGGACGGGCTGCTGGCCAGCTGCTATCGCGAATCGCTCAAGATCGCCCGTGACAGGGAGTTGCGCACCGTCGCCATACCGGCCGTCAGCACGGGGATTTACGGGTTTCCGGTGCATCGCGCGGCGCGCATTGCGGCGCGCGAGACGGCCGCCTTTCTGGCCGCAAACCCCCTTCCGGAGCGGGTGATGCTGGTGTGCTTCGGCGCCGACTCTTACAGAGAATACTTGACGGCGGTGCAAGAAGCCGTTTAAATGGTGCCCCTGCGACCCAACATTGCAGTCCCGCCCCCTCATCCACGGCCGCGCAACCCGCGCCGCCGCGCCGGGATGATCCGCTCGCCAGGGAGAACCAGATGGAAGATCTGAAGCAGGTCAAAGAGCTGCTGGACGAGATCAACGCCGCAATATCGAGCTACGACCCCGTGCTCAAGGAGCGCGCCCGCGACCTGCTGCTGGAGCGCGCCTTTGGCGGTGCCGCCGCCCCGCGCGCCCGCCGGGCCCCCGCCCCCGCCGCGGACGCCGGCGGCGAGGGAGAAGAGGCGCCGCGCCGCCGCCCCGGCCGCCCCCGTGGCAGCGGCACCGGCCGCCGCGGGCCGCGCGGCGGCATGGCCATGCCCAACCTGCTGGGGCAGTGGACGCCGGAGACCATGGCGGAGCGCGCGCTGATGGGCGCCTACACCCTCTCGCGCGGCAAGGCCGACAAGACGGTCACCAGCCAGGCCATCAACGCCGAGCTCAAGCGCGCCGGCATTCCCGTCCCCAACATCACCCGCGCCATCGAGTCCAACCTGCGCGCCAAGCCGCCGCTGATGGTGCAGAAGAAGAAGATGGGCACCACCCGGCAGGCCCGTAAGCAGTACGCCATCACCCCCGAGGGCGTGGAGTTCGTGGAGGGCAAGCTGCAGGGCGGGGGCAGCGCCGGCGAGGAGTAGCGAGTGCGTGAGTGCGTGAGTGCGTTAGTGCGTGAGTGACTGAACCGCGCTCGCACCCCGGCTCCCCGGTGTCTGTCCTGATCGGCGCGTCCTGCGGAATGCCGCGGGGCGCGCTCGTCCGTCGATGGCGGCTGCCGGAACTCCGGTATATCGTCCGCGTGCTCGCTCCGTCGTCACGTCCAGGCACCGGCAGGCCGATCACGCGCAACTCGCCGTCGTGCCGCCGCACCGTCCGTTCGCGGTGTGTATGGCAAATTTTTTTGAGAAGCCCCAGGCTGCCGGGCATGCCTCGGAAGCCGGCCCACGCCTCCCCCCTGATGCGCGTCTTTTGCGCACCCTGCCCGACCAGGGAGCCGGGATCACGCCTCCTTTCTCCGAAAAGCAGGGCCTCACGCCCAGAGTGCAGAGGCAAACCGGGAGGGCGCACAGGGTTCCGGACTCCTCTGCACGCTTGCTCTTCCTTTTCTTCGCATCCCTGGAGTGAAACCGCTGTTCCCGAGGGGGACGGGAGCCGCATCCACGGCGTCGAGATACTCCCCTCACGGTTGTCGAGAATGTCCCCGCGCGCACTTTTGAGTACGATGTTTGCCTAGCATATGCGGCGTCGTGGTCCCCCCTCCGATCCCGCACAGCGCCAGAGGCCGGCGGCGGTTCCGCGCCCGGCGTCCACCTTCGTGCGATCTGGATGAGCACCCCGGTTTCTCAGACTTCACGACGCTTCATCCTTGCCTTCGCCGTGCTGCTGGCGCTGGTGATGGTGCTGATCGTCATGGCGTACCGCTCCTTCCGCGAGACGTCGTCGGCCAACCGCTGGAGCCTGCACACCTACGAGGTGCTGGCGTCCAGCGCGGCGGTGCAGGAGGGGCTGGCGGCCATGGAGGCGGGGTTCCGCGGCTACGCGCTCACCCGCGACGAGCGCTTTCTGCGCCAGTGGCAGAGCGGCGTGGCCACCCTGCGCGACCAGGAGTCCCGCATCCGCCGCCTGACCGCCGACAACCCGGCCCAGCAGGCACGGCTGGACAGCGCCGAGGCCGCCGTGCGCGAGTGGATGCAACTGCAGCGGGCGTCCGGCGTGCTGCGGCCGCAGACCCCCCGCGAGCAGGCCATCGCGGTGGCGAGCGACCCGCAGGGGATCGCGCGGCGCAGCGACGCCGTGGACCGTGCCCGCCGCGCCATCGCCGACGTGCAGGCGGCGGAGAACGCCCTGCTGCGGGGCCGGGCGGACCGCGCCGCGGCGCTGGAGCGGCGCACCAGCACCCTCGTCCTCTCCGGGACGCTGCTGGCCGTGGCCCTGGCGCTGGCCACGGCGGGGATGGTGCAGCGGCGGGGGCGGCGGCTGGCGGAGGTGAACCGCGCGCTGGAGGCGGAGGTGGCGGAGAAGGCGCTGGCCCGCGACGCCCTGGCCCGGCTGAGCCGGCAGAACGAGCTGATCCTGGACGCCGCGGCGGAGGGGATCTACGGTATCGATCCCGACGGCTACACGCTCTTCCTGAACCCCGCCGCGGCGCGGATGCTGGGGCGCGACCCCGCGGAGGTCATCGGCCGCCCCTTCGAGGCGGTGCTGGGGCTGGGCGCGGCGGAGGGGGGCGGCGAGTGGGTGAACCCCGTGCGCGCCACCCTGGCCACCGGCCAGCCCCGCGAGACCCGCGACGGCGCCTTCCGCCGCGCCGACGGCTCGTCGTTCCCGGTGGAGTACGCCAGCACGCCCATCGTGGAGGACGGCCGCATCACCGGCGCCGTGGTCACCTTTCGCGACGTGACGGAGCGGCGCGAGGTGGAGCGGATGAAGGACGAGTTCGTCTCCGTGGTCAGCCACGAGCTGCGCACCCCGCTCACCTCCATCCGCGGCTCGCTGGGGCTGCTGGCCGCCGGCAAGGTGGGCGAGATCCCCGACAAGGGGCGGCGGATGCTGGAGATCGCCGTGCAGAACACCGACCGGCTGATCCGGCTGATCAACGACATCCTGGACATCGAGCGCATCGAGAGCGGCCGGGTGACCATGGAGCTGCGCCCGGTGGACGCGGCGGAGCTGGTGCACCAGGCGGTCGACGTGATGTCGGCCATGGCGGAGCGCGCGGGGGTGCGGCTGTACGCCTGGGCGGACCACCATCCCCTGGAGGCGGACCCCGACCGTATCCTGCAGGTGCTCACCAACCTCATCTCCAACGCCGTCAAGTTCTCGCCCCGCGGCGGCGAGGTGGCGGTGACGGTGGAGCGCGACGGGCGCGAGCTGCGGTTCGGCGTCCGCGACCAGGGGCGCGGCATACCCGCGGACCGGCTGGAGAGCATCTTCGAACGGTTCCAGCAGGTGGACTCGTCGGACGCGCGGGAGAAGGGGGGGACGGGGCTGGGGCTGGCCATCAGCCGCAGCATCGTGCAGCAGCACGGCGGGCGCATCTGGGTGGAGAGCGTGCCGGGGGAGGGAAGCACCTTCACCTTCACCCTCCCCGCGGCGGTGGAGGCGCCGGAAGCCGCCCCCCACCCGGACGGCGAGGGGCCGCTGGTGCTGGTGTGCGACGACGACCCGTCGGTGGTCGCCGTCGTCGAAGAGATCCTCCGGGGGTGGGGCTACCGTACCGCGGGGGTGCACGACGGCGACGCGGCGGTGCGCGAGGCCACCCGGCTGCGCCCCGACGCCATCCTGCTGGACATGATGATGCCCGGGATGACGGGCGCCGACACCCTCCGGGCGCTGCGCCAGCGGGCGGAGACGCGGGCGATCCCGGTCGTCATCCTGAGCGCGCTCAAGCCCGTGCCGCGGGTGCAGCGGGCGCGCGAGGTGGTGGACTGGGTGGAGAAGCCGTTCCAGGAGGAGTCGCTGCTGCACGCGCTGGAAGAGGCGGTGAGCGTGCGCTGGAAGCCCCGGCGGGTGCTGCTGGTGGAGGACGATCCGGACCTGTCGCGGGTGCTGCTGGAGGTGTTCTCGCGCCACGGGGTGGAGGCGCTGCACGCGGCCACCGGGGTGGAGGCGGTGGACGCGGTGCGCCGCGCCGGGCCGGACCTGATCGTCCTGGACCTGGGCCTGCCGCACGGCGACGGCTACTGGGTGGTGGAGGCGCTGCGGGGGGAGGACGGGTCGCAGGCCATCCCGCTGGTCGTCTACACCGCGCGCGAGCTGGACGAGGACGAGCGGCGGCGCCTGCGCCTGGGGCACACGGAGTTCCTCACCAAGGGGCGCGTGTCGCCGGACGAGTTCGAGAAGCGCGTGGTCTCCCTGCTGAACCGCATCACGCCCGCGAAGACGGCGGGTGCCGGGCAATGAGCCGATGAGCCGAAAGATCCTGCTGGTGGACGACGAGGACGACATCCGCGAGGTCGCGCAGCTCTCGCTGGAGATGACGGCGGGGTGGGAGGTGGCCACGGCCTCCTCCGGCGCGGAGGGGGTGCGGCTGGCGGCGGCGGAGCGGCCGGACGCCATCCTGCTGGACGTGATGATGCCGGGGATGGACGGCCCCGCCACCGCGCGGGAGCTGCGGTCGAGGCCGGAGACGGCGGAGATCCCCATCATCCTCCTCACCGCCAAGGTGCAGGCCGCCGACCGGCGCCGCTTCGACGACCTGGGCGTCGCCGGCGTGCTCTCCAAGCCGTTCGACCCCATGGAGCTGGCGGCGCAGGTCTCCGCGGTGCTGGGGTGGCCGGCGTGAGGGCCGTCCCCCGCCCCCTCGCCGCGCAGGCCGCGCGCGGAGAGGGGAGAAGGCCGCGGACCGACCTCCCCCGCGGAACGGGGGTGGGCCGATGAAGAACGTGCTCGTCGCGGGGCTTCCTCCCGACGTCCCCGGGTGGCTGGCGCGCCGGCTTCCCGGCGCGGCGGTGGAGGACATGCCTTCCCCCGGCTCCGCGGCCGACGCGCTGCGCCGGGGGGAGTGGGCGCTGGCCGTCATCGACGCCGCGTGGATGGAGCCTGCCCTGCGGGAGGCGCTGGCCGCCCGCCGCGCCGCCGGCACCGCCCCGCCGGTCCTCCTTTCCGCCCCGGTGGACCGCCGGGGCGCAGAGGCGCCCCCGCCCGGCGCGGCGGAGGCGGCGCGCGTCTTTCCCCACCCGCTGGACCGCGAGGCGCTGGCGCGCGAGGCGGCGGAGCGACTGGGGATCGGCGGGGGCGCGGCCGGCGCGGCGGGGACGGGCGGGCTCTCCGCTGCGGTCAACACCGTCTGGCTCAAGTACCGCGACCAGGTGCTGGCCCGGGTGGACGCGCTGGAGGGCGCCGCGATGGCGGTGCTGGAGGGGCGGCTGGACCGCGAGGCGCGGCGCGAGGCGGAGCGCGAGGCGCACAAGCTGGCGGGCTCCGCCGGCACCTTCGGCTTCGGGGAGGCGTCGCGGCTGGCGCGCGAGGCGGAGACCCTGCTGGCGGGCCCCACGCCGCCCGGCCAGGCGGACGCGCTGCGCCTGGCGGACCTGGCCGTCGCCCT
>DATAAG010000841.1:0-2221 GCA_036260235.1 Longimicrobium sp. | reverse complement strand
TGATCATCGCCGTTCCTCTGTTCCTCTGGCCCTTCTCTGTTCCTCTGTACCCCAATTCGTTTCAGGATCCGAGATCGGGGGATCAGGATCCGCCGCGGCGCGCCTCCCAGCGGCCGTGGACGTCCGTCGAGACCCCGCCGGGGAGCCGAACCAGGCACTGCATCGTCCCCCGGATGTGGTCGGCGGTCTGCATGATCCCCGTGTAGCGGCAGGTGTCCACGGTGAACCAGACGGTCATCGCCCCCACGCGCCCGGCGCCGCTCCCCTCGCCGGCGCTGCTGGTGGTCTGCCGGTCGATGGTGCACTCGCCGTCCTGGCGAAAGCGCACGGCGAGCGAATCCCCGTCCACGCCGAAGCGGTACGTCCCCCGGCTCCGGCAGTTGTAGCGGCTGTTCCCCACCCCCACCGTCTCCTCGAAGGTCCAGTCGCCGTCGATCCCCAGGCGCGTCAGGTTGGGCCCGAAGTCCACCCGGCGCAGCTCGCGCAGGCGGCCGTCGTCCTCCGCGCCCTCCACCAGCTCGTAGCCCATCAGCGCCAGGATGCGCCCCCGGAGGAAGAGCGGCCGCGCGTTGCCGTACCAGTCCGCGCAGCTGGCCCGGCAGCCGTCGTCGGCGTAGCGCGCGGCGGCCGTCAGCTCGCCCAGCTCGGTGAGCTCGAAGTCGCGGTTGCGCAGGAAGAGGATGGAGGCCGAGCCCACCCGCAGGTGCTCGTACCCGGGGCGGTCGCCGCCGCGGATGGGCAGCCCCAGCAGGCCGGCGTCCTCGCCGTCCGGGCGGTAGAAGAACCCGTGGCTGCGCGTTTCGCCCTGCGAGGCGCCCGCGCGGGTGTAGCGCTGCGCCAGCCGCGCCGCGGGCCCCAGCCGCACGCCGCTGAAGTGCAGGTCCCGTCCGTCCGTGCCGATCACCACGGCGCCGGAGCCCATCGCCTCGATGCGGTCCACGGCGTGGGGGAGCGACAGCTCCGCCACCGGCGTGGTGTCCGCCCAGCGCACCGCGTACACCGGCGCGCCGCCCGGCCGCGGCGTGCCCCAGCCGGTGCCGGCGCCGTAGAGCAGCCAGTCGCCCACGTAGCGGTTCTGCAGCGCGCTGCCGCCGCCGCGCGCCGGCGTGGGAAGGTCGCGGTAGTGCTCGTTGCGCGCGGCGCGGCTGCCGTCGCCCAGCGTGGAGAGCGGCACGCGCAGCAGCGCCAGGTCGCCCTCCTTCTGCTCGGCGCCCCACATCCCCTCCCCCGCCCCCTCGGCCGCCACCAGCACGTTCAGGTGCCCGTCGCCGCTCTCCAGGAACGAGAGCTGGTCCACGGGATCGCCGCTCACCCGCAGCCCGGTGGGGGCGGAGCCGTCCAGCGGCATGCGGTACAGCACCGAGCGCGGCGGCGCATCGTCGTCGCCCAGCCCCCAGTCGGAGTACTGCGTAGCCCACACGTACACGGAGGTGGGCGAGACGTAGAACACCCGGCCGTCCGGCCCGTAGAGCGCCGTGGCCTGGCAGTCCAGCTCCTCCCCCGCCGTCTCGCACACCGTCACCGTGTGCAGCACCAGGTCGTCGAACAGGCTCACCCCGCCGGCGGGGCGGTAGACGCGCGTGGCGTTGAAGGTGCGCCGCCACTCGCTCTCCGGGCCGGCCCAGCGGCGGATGGCGGGAAAGTTCTCCAGCGGGTCCTCCGCCTCGGGGTCCACGTAGATGGGCGCGTAGAAGATGAGGCGGGTGCCGATGAGGCGGCTGGCGTAGTTGCGCGACGAGTAGTAGTCGCCGGAGGTCAGCTGGTACGTGGCGCGGTGGGTGAGCCCGCCGGCAGGGTCGATGCGGAACAGCCCCAGCTCCGTGCCGCCGCGCGCGTAGCTGTAGCCGATGACCACCACCAGGTCCCCGGAGACCAGCAGCTCGTCGTACCAGGCGCCGTTGGGGTCGATGTCCGGCCCGAACGCGTCCACCGCCGACACCGGCGCCAGCGCGTTGCCGCCAATGCGCACGGTGAACAGCCGCCCCCGGCGCAGGATGACCAGGTAGTCGCCGTGCACCTTGACGATGCCGCCCTCGTCCACCCCGGCGTGCTGCACGTTGGTGACCGACTCCGCGTTCTGCGCGGCAGCCGCGGCCGGAGCCGGCGCGGGCTGTGCCTGCGCGGGCGGCGGTGGAGGAGGGGGAGGCGGCGCGGGCTGTCCCGGCGCGGGGGGCGGAGGCGGCGGAGGAGGCGGCGGCGCGGGAGGCGGAGGAGGAGGGGG
>DATAAG010000840.1:0-2349 GCA_036260235.1 Longimicrobium sp. | reverse complement strand
GTCAACGGAGTTGTGATTCCGGCCTCCGTTGACTCCGTTGACTCCGTGTGAGGCCCATTCTTTCCAGGGTTGCGGGCGCGCATCCGCCTGCAATTGCACGATGGGGACGGGTCCGCACGGCGTTGACCCTGGCATCCACGCGGATTAGGTTGAAACGCTGGCAAACCCGCGCCGCGCGTGCACTTCCGGCACGCCAGGACCGCGGTTCCCGATCCCCGAAACGGCCGCGATGAAGGACCTGCTCACCCTCCGCGTCAACGGCGACACGCACCAGGTGGCGGTGCCCACGCACTGGAGCCTGCTGGAGGCGCTGCGCTACGCCGTGCAGCTCACCGGCAGCAAGCAGGGGTGCGACAAGGGCGACTGCGGCGCGTGCACCGTCTGGCTGGACGGCGTCCCCACGCTCTCCTGCATCACCCCCGTCTACGAGGCGGTGGGGAAGGAGGTGCGCACGGTGGAGGGGCTGGTCGGGCTGCGGACGGCGCCGGGGGTGCCGCACCCGCTGCAAGACGCGTTCGACGTGTGCGGCGCGGCGCAGTGCGGCTTCTGCACCCCGGGGATCCTGATGAGCGCGGCCGCGCTGCTGGAGGAGAACACCAGCCCCACCCGCGACGAGATCCGCGAGGCGCTCAGCGGCAACCTGTGCCGCTGCACCGGCTACACCAAGATCCTGGACGCGGTGGAGATGGCGGCGGAGCGCATGCGCCAGACCACGGAGGTGCCGGCATGAGCGCGGAGCGGCAGGAGTTCGAGAGCGCCCGCGGCGGCGTTCCGGCGGACGAGCCGGAGGTCGCCGAGCGCGGCACCCCGGTGGAGGACCACGCCCCCTCGCACGCGGGCGAAAGCGTGCCCGTGTACGGCGACCGAGAGGAGAAGGCGCGCCCGCTGAACGTGCTGGGCCGCCGGATGCGCAAGACCGACGGGCTGGAGAAGAGCACCGGCCGCGCGCGCTACGCCGACGACCTGGTGCTGCCGGGAATGCTGCTGCACGGCAAGATCCTGCGCTCGCCCCACCCCCACGCCCGCATCCTCTCCATCGACACCTCCGAGGCGGAGGCGCTGCCGGGGGTCTTCGCGGTGGTGACGGGCGCGGAGATGCCCATCCCCTTCGGCATCATCGTCTGGACGCCGGACGAGAACGCGCTGGCGACGGACAGGGTGCGCTACATCGGCGACGCGGTGGCGGCGGTGGCGGCGGTGGACGAGGACACGGCGTACCGCGCGCTGGAGCTCATCCACGTCGAGTACGAGGTGCTGGAGGCGATCCTCGATCCCTTCGAGTCCGTCCGCCGCACCGACGTGCAGATCCACGAGGCGAAGAAGCCGGGCCACAACGGCAACATCAGCAAGATCGTCAAGCTGCACTTCGGCGAGGTGGAGCGCGGGCTGCGCGAGAGCGACGTGGTCGTCGAGGGCGAGTACTACTTCGAGGGGACCACCCACACGCCCATCGAGCCGCACTGCGCCATCGGGATGTGGGAAGAGGGCGGCGCGCCGGCGGGGCGGCTGACCGTCTGGTCGTCCACCCAGGTGCCCCACTACCTGCATCGCGAGCTGGCCCGGGTGCTGGAGCTGGACCCGGCGAAGGTGCGCGTAGTGCAGCCGCACGTGGGCGGCGGCTTCGGGGGCAAGAGCGAGCCGTTCGACCTGGAGTTCTGCGTCGCGAAGCTGGCGATGAAGACGGGGCGGTCCGTGAAGATCCTCTACACCCGCGAGGAGGTGTTCTACGCCCACCGCGGCCGGCACCCCTTCCACATGCAGTACCGCGTGGGCGCCACGGCCGACGGCAAGCTCAAGGCGGTGGACGCGCGCACCCTGCTGGACGGCGGCGCGTACTCGTCCTTCGGCCTGGTCACCACCTACTACAGCGGGCAGCTGCTGCCGGCGCCGTACGAGATCCCGGCGTACCGCTTCGACAGCACCCGCGTCTTCACCAACAAGCCGGCGTGCGGCCCCAAGCGCGGCCACGGCAGCGTGCAGCCGCGCTTCGCCTTCGAGGTCACGCTCGACAAGCTGGCGGAGCGGCTCAACATCGACCCGATCGAGCTGCGGCGCCGCAACTTCATGGGCAGCTTCCGGCGCACGGTGAACGAGCTGCGCGTGACCTCCAACGGCTTCCTGCAGTGCCTGGACGCGGTGGAGCGCGCCAGCGGGTGGAAGGAGCGGCGCGGCAGGCTGGGGTACGGGCGCGGGCTGGGCGTGGCGGGGTCGTGCTACATCAGCGGGACCAACTATCCCATCTACCCCAACCAGATGCCGCAGTCCGCCGTGCAGCTGCAGGTGGACCGCTCCGGCCGCGTGGCCGTCTTCTCCGGCGCGTCGGACATCGGGCAGGGCTCCACCTCGCTG
>DATAAG010000839.1:0-2737 GCA_036260235.1 Longimicrobium sp. | reverse complement strand
TCCATCACTCCATCACTCCATCACCCCGCGGCGTACGAGTAGAACCCCTCCCCCGTCTTCCGCCCCAGCTTGCCGGCCGCCACGTACTTCCGCAGCAGGGGGCAGGGGCGGTACTTGTCGTTGCCCAGGCCGTCGTGCAGCACCTGCATGATCGCCAGGCAGGTGTCCAGGCCGATCAGGTCCGCCAGCGCCAGCGGGCCCATGGGGTGGTTCATCCCCAGCTTCATCACCGTGTCGATGGCCTCGCGCTCCGCCACGCCCTCCATCAGGCAGTAGACGGCCTCGTTGATCATCGGCATCAGGATCCGGTTGCTCACGAAGCCCGGGTAGTCCTGCGCCTCGGCCACCGTCTTCCCCAGCTTCTCGGAGATCTCCACCGTAACGCGCGCCGTCTCGTCCGACGTCGCCAGGCCGCGGATGATCTCCACCAGCTTCATCACGGGGACGGGATTCATGAAGTGCATCCCGATCACCCGGTCCGCACGCTGCGTGCGCCCGGCGATCTCGGTGATGGAGATGGACGACGTGTTGCTGGCCAGGATGGCGTGCGCCGGCGCGTGCCGGTCCATCTCCTCGAAGATGCGGAACTTGAGATCGCGGTTCTCCGTCGCCGCCTCCACCACCAGGTCCGCGTCCGCCACCGCGGCGGCCAGCTCGGTGGCGGTGCGGATGCGGCCCAGCGCGGCGTCGCGGTCCGCCTCGGCCAGCGTCCCCTTCCTGATCTGCCGCTCCATGTTGCCGCCGATGGTCTTCAGCGCGCCCTCCAGGGCGTCGGCGCGCACGTCGATCATCGTCACGTCGTAGCCGGTCTGCGCGAAGACGTGTACGATGCCGTTGCCCATCGTCCCCGCGCCCACCACCGCCACCTTTCGGATCTCCGGCATTTCGTTCAGTCTCTGTTCAAATGTCGATGCACGTGCTTCGCCTGACCGGTTGATTCGTTCAGCGCAGCGCGGCGAAGAGCGCGAAGTAGATCACCAGCAGCAGCGCGCCGGTCGCCACGCACCACCACGCGAAGTTGCGCGTGTACGACCCGCCGTCGTCCGTCTTTCCCGCCCGATGGCGCTCCAGCGCCTGCCGCGCCCCCCCGGCCTCGATGACTTCGCGCAGCCCCACCCCCCGGAATCCGACCAGCGCGCTCAGGCCGAAGAGCAGGAACATCACCCCGGTGCAGAAGACCACCAGCAGCCACACGCGGTCGCGGTCCGCGCCCCGGTCCAGGCCGATGAGCCCGTAGGGAAAGAGCACCGGCACCACCGCCGCGTAGGCGATGGAGACGAGCGCGGCGCTCCCCCAGAACCGCAGCGCCGGGGTCATCATCCCCGCACCCCCAGGCGGTCGTCCACCAGCGGCCGCAACTCCCGCATCCGCGTGGATTCGCCCAGGCGGCGCGTGCGCCACATCCAAGCGGTGCCCAGGACGATGGAGAGGGTGGCGGCCAGCCCCGCCTCTGGCCCGAAGGGGCCGCCCGTCATCCAGTCCGGGCCCGTCTCGCGCGCGGTGTACAGCGGCACGTCCAGGACGAAGCCGCTGACGGGAAAGTCCAGCAGCGAGGCCATGGTCCAGTTCCACCCCAGGTGCACCGCCGTGGCGAACCAGAGCGAGCGCGTCCGCAGGTACGCCACCGCCAGCATCACCCCCGCCAGGAAGATGTTGGCCAGGGCCAGCGGCGTGACGTTGGCGTTGCCTCCGTGCGCGTACGCGAACAGCGCCGACGAGGCCAGCGTGGCCGGCCAGACGCCGGTCCCCTGGACCAGCGCCTGGAAGGCGTAGCCGCGGAACACCGCCTCTTCCGCCGCCGCCGCGACGGCGAAGAAGCCGAACGAGGTCGCGAGAGCGGCGACATATTCGGGCACGGTGCCCTCGTCGGCAACCCATCGCGCCATACTCGCCACCGCGAGCACCACGACGGCGCCCCCCAGCAGGGCGGCGCCGATCCCCAGCCCCGCCGCCGAATCTCGCACGGCCGCGGGCTCCAGCGCGAACCCCAGCGCCCCCGGCGGCCGCCGGTCCACCAGCGCCAGCATCGCCCATCCCGCCACCAGAGCGGAGACGAGGCCGATCGCGAAACCGCCGTTCACCCCCATCGGCAGCCGCAGCGCGGCCGCCATGCTGGTGAGCACCACCGCCGCGCCCATCGCCATCAGCGCAAACCCCAGGATGCGCCACCCGGCCCGCAGCCCGTAGGGGCCGTAGAGGATCGCGTGGATCCCGGAGCGCGGCGCGGCGTCCTGCGTCATCCGCCTGAGCCGAAGAACACGCGCGACCGCCGGCCGAAGCGGGCCGCGATCGCCAGCACCATGGCCACCTTCACCAGGTCGGCCAGGAGGAACGGCCGCAGCCCCAGCGCCACCGCCACGCTCACGTCGCCGACGGCGGCCAGCCACGCCAGTCCGCCGGCGTAGATCGCGGCCAGCCCCAGGAGAAGCCCGCCGAGCGTGCGCGCCGTCCCGCGGTGGGCGAAGGCGCCGGCCAGGAAGGCGGCCAGCGGATACGCCATCAGGTAGCCGCCGGTGGGCCCCAGCAGGTACGCCGCGCCGCCGCCTGCCGCGAACACCGGCAGCCCGGCGATGCCGGCGGCCAGGTAGAGCGCCTGGCTGGCCGCGCCCAGGCGGGCGCCCAGCATCGCGCCGGCCAGGAGGACGAACAGCGGCTGGAAGGTGAAGGGCACCGGCGTCCCCGGGATCATCAGCGACACCTTTGCCCCCGCCGCCGTCGCCCCCGCGAGGGCGGCGAC
>DATAAG010000838.1:0-7747 GCA_036260235.1 Longimicrobium sp. | reverse complement strand
GCCCACCTCCCCCAAAAACCCCTGGGGGAGGTTGATGAGACCGACAGATCAGGGCGCTTCGACGAGCATCTCACTGCGTCCGCGGGGGCCCTCCCCCGGCCTCGCCAGGGCTCGTCCACCCCCTCCCGCGCGGTTTGCGGGAGGGGGTGTATCCTTCGACGGGCGGTGGTGTGCGCAGTTGGGGTTGTGCCTGAACCCGGTTCAACCACCGGCCCCCGCCACCGTGCACTGGAGCGTGATCGATGTTTACACCCTCTCCCGCGGGGTTTGCGGGAGAGGGTGGCGAGCCCTGGCGAGCCGGGTGAGGGCCCCGCGGCGCGGAGGATGCGGACGGCGGTGGGCTCCACACGACCAGCCACGAGAGGCGGAGATGATCCAGGCGCAGTTTCCGGCCGAGACCAGCGCGGACGGCGCGTTCGTGCGGCAGCGGTACTCCATCCGCGACCGCATCACGGCGGACGGCTCGTCCGGCTTTCCCGCGCAGCCGGGGCGCTACCACCTCTACGTGTCGCTCGCCTGCCCGTGGGCGCACCGGGCCATCATCGCCCGCAAGCTGCTGGGGTTGGAGGAGGTGATCTCCATGTCCGTCGTGGACCCCATCCGCGACGAGCAGGGATGGGCGTTCCGCGAGGGCGACGGGCACGGGCCGGACCCGGTGTGCGGCTTCCGGTTCCTCTCCGAGGCGTACCTGCGCACCGATCCCGACTACACGGGGCGCTACACGGTGCCGTGCATCTGGGACCGGGTGACGCAGCGGCTGGTGACCAACAACTACCCCGACATCACCATCGACTTCGAGACGCAGTTCACGGCCTACCACCGCCCCGGGGCGCCGGACCTGTACCCGGAGGCGCTGCGCCCGGAGATCGACGCGGTGAACGAGGTGGTGTACCGGGACGTCAACAACGGCGTGTACCGCGCCGGGTTCGCGGCGTCGCAGCAGGCGTACGAGGCCGCGGTGGATGCGCTGTTCGCGCGGCTGGACTGGCTGGAGGAGCGGCTCGCGGGACAGCGGTACCTGGCGGGATACCAGCTGACGGAGGCGGACATCCGGCTGTTCACCACGCTGGCGCGCTTCGACGCGGTGTACGTGGGGCACTTCAAGTGCAACCTGCGGCGCCTGGTGGACTACCCCAACCTGTGGGCCTACGCCCGCGACCTGTACCAGCGCCCGGGGTTCGGCGAGACGGTGAACTTCGACCACATCAAGCGCCACTACTACATGACGCACGACCAGCTGAACCCCAGCCGCATCGTGCCGAAGGGGCCGCTGGTGGACTGGATGGAGCCGCACGGGCGGGCGAGCCTCCAGCCCAGCGATTGAATTGAAACCGCCGCAACGGCTACACGCTGTCCGCCTTCGCGGACAAACGGCAGGGGCAAACGACAAACGGGCTGGCGGATCCTGATGAGCGGGACGGGGCTGGTGGTGCGCGACGCGCGGGCAGAGGAGCGGGAGGCGGTGCGCGCGCTGACGATGCGGGCGTACGGAGAGTTCGCGTCGGTGATGGAGCCGTCGGCGTGGGCGGGGCTGGAGCAGGCGCTGCGGACGGCGCTGGCGACGGACGGCCCGGCGGAGTGGATCGTGGCGGAGCGCGACGGCCGGATCGTGGGGAGCGTGATGCTGTACCCACCGTCGGCGGACGCGTACGCCGGCGCGGCGGCGCGGGCGCGCTGGCCGGAGCTGCGCCTGCTCGCGGTGGCGCCAGAGGGACGGGGCCAGGGCGTGGGCCAGGCGCTGGTGGACGAGTGCGTGCGCCGCGCGCGGCGGATGGGCGCGGCGGAGCTGGGGCTGCACACCTCGCGGAGCATGGCGGCGGCGCGGCGGATGTACCAGCGGATGGGCTTCGTGCGCGCGCCGGAGCACGACTTCCAGCCCGAAGGCGCGGAGCTGGTGGAAGGTTACCGCCTGCCGCTCGATCCTGCTCCACGAGGCGGGCGTTGATGTAAGAGTGTGTTTGAGAATCGCACGCGTGGATTTGATTTCCTGTGGGAGGCGCCACGCTGAGCTGTTCGTTACCACCAGCCCAGAGCGCCGACCGAAGGATCTACCGTGCCCGGGTGCGGGGCTGGCCGGGCGGCACGAGTCCAGCCCCGCGGTTGTGCCGGCCAGATCCTTCGGTCGCGCGCAAGCTGTTGTGCGGCAGATGGTTCCGGGTGTGCGCTCCCCCAGGAAAACAATGCTCTTTATCCGAGACCGAATTTCCTGGGGTGAGGTTCAGCAACACCTTCTCAGAACACAGCGTTGTTTACGGAGTTTTGATCACATGGCCCGCGCCGCCCTCTTGTATTCCGGAAGCTCGCGATTTAATTTGTAAGCAAGTCTTCCAAATTCACGGAAGCGAAACTCCCGGAGGTCGACGTGAGAAGCTGGCAGACGCAGGCGGACGGCGCGAGCGGGGGGACGGAGACGGCGGACGAGCTGCTGGGCGTGATGTTCACCACCCCCAAGGAGCTGCGGCACGCGGCGGAGCAGGTGCTGGAGCAGGAGTTCGTCCCCACCGAGCTGCTGGCGGAGGACGAGCGGTACGCGGACCTGGTGCTGCGCCCCGCCGGCATCGGCGAGATCCGCGTGCGCGCGGAGCGGGAACGGCACTGGTACCCGTTCCGCGTCGTCCGGGTGGACCACGTGGCGCGCTGAAAAGATGGGGCCTCACATAGAGTCAACGGAGTCTGCCTCCTCCGTTAACTCCGTCGACTCCGTGTGAGGCAATTTTCTGTTACTGGATCGGGCGGATCGTTCGCGCGGGCGCGGGAAGCACGACCTCCACCTGCACGCCGGGAAGGAAGGGGAGCTGCGAGCGCACGGTGGGATCCTGCCAGGCCGGCGCGCCGGAGACCACGACGGTGCGGCTGCGCACGCGCATGGTCCCTCCCATGGCCGCCACCAGCGCGCTCACCCGGCGCAACCCGCCGCGGCGGCGTCCGCCCCGCCGGCTTGCGCCGTGCACCAGGCCCCGCAGCAGCGCGTCCCGCTCGTCCGCCATCCCCAGCGAGCCGCCGAAGCCCATCCCCGAATCTGCCACGGCGATCCGCAGCTCCCCGGCGCAGCGCCACGCCGCCGCCCAGACCGCGGCGCCGCCGTGCTCCACCGCGTTGCGCGCCAGCTCGCCCGCGACGCTGGCGGCGTTGCGCGCGTCCACCGCGCTCCACCCCCACCCCGCCAGCCGCTCCAGGAACTCCGCCCCGCCGACACGCTCCAGGAACGCCGCCAGCTCCGCGGCGTCCCCGATCCGCACGGGAGCGATCAGCGCGTCCGCGGGGACGGGAAGGACCGGCGGCTCCACCCCGTGCGAGGCGGCCAGCAGGGTGAGCGTGAGCAGCGCGCACGGCTCCGCCTCGCGCACGTGCCGCGCGTCGAAGCGCGGGGGATCCACCAGCGGCGGCAGGCGCTCCAGCAGATCCTCCACCACGTCCGCGTGCAGCCGGAAGGGAAGCTCCACGGCGGGCGCCTCGGAGGACGGCCGAAAGTGCGGACCCGGCTCGTCCGGATCCGCCACCCACGCCGCGCCGCCCGCGCGCGTCCCCTGCTGCTGCCACGTTCGCATCCGTCCTGCTCCCTCTCCTGCGACTGAATTTGGAAGCTTCTCTTCCAACTTCTATCAACCAGCCCCGATGCACAAGCCTTCCCGCGCCGCCCGCGCGAAGCGGGCCAGGGACGCGGGGAGAAGACGACCCGCGGGCGATGAGCGTCACTCAGCCTCCCGTTGCGCCATTCACGTAACTGGTTGGGAGCAAGCAACCTGCGGACCGGCGTCCACGCATCCCCCTTGAAATGTCGGCATCCGGTGGTATCTTCCTGTCCGCTGTGCCCGAAGTTCGACTTTGAGATGGCGGTTGCCACCTTGTCCGTAGATACTGTGCCGCTGCACCCGTCCAGCGCGCCCCGGTTCGCCCCGCGGACTGGGGCGGCGCTTTCGTCCCGCCCGCTTCCGGCGACCAGCCGCTGCGCGAGACCACCCGCGAGGTGGCCGCGCTGGCGGCGCCGATCGTCGCGTCCCACCTGCTGACCTGGGCGGCGGGGTTCGCCAACGTCTACATGCTGTCCCGGCTGGGCAAGGAGGTGCTGGCCGGTCTGGGGATGGCGAACCAGGTGGTGTTCATGGCGGTCATCCTGGTCTTCGGGGTGACCACGGGGACGATGGCGCTGGTGGCCCGCGCCCGCGGCGCCGGCGACCCGGAAGCCGCCAGCCACATGCTGCGGCAGTCGCTGATGCTGGCCGTCCTCCAGTCCACGCTCCTGGGCGTGTTGGGCCGGAGCGGACGGTGGGCGTGTGCCTGGAGCGGACGCCGGAGCTGATCGCCGTCCTCTTCGGGGTGAGGAAGGCGGGCGGCGCCTACGTGCCGCTGGACCCCGCCTACCCCGGCGCCCGCCTGGCGCTGATGCTGGAGGACTCCGGGGCCCCCGTGGTGATCACGGCCGGGCGCGCGGCGGACGCCCTCCCGGGCGTGGACGGCGTGCGGGTGGTGCGGCTGGAGGCGGAGGCGGCGGAGATCGCGTCCGCAGGGCGCCACCCTGGTGCTGGTGGAGAACGCCCTTTCCCTGGCGGAGCCGGGGGTGGGCGGCGGGCTGGCGCAGGCGGGGATGGTCCCCGCCGCCGCGGCGGAGCTGGCGCGGATGGGCGCCTTCCCCCCCCCCGTCCCGCGGGTGATCCTGGCCGGCGAGCCGGTGCTCCCCTCCCTGGTCGCGGAGCTGTACGCGGCCGGCGTGGGCGAGGTGGTGAACGGCTACGGGCCCACCGAAGACACGACCTACTCCACCGTCGGCATCATCCCCCCCGGCGTGGAGCGGGTGCGGATCGGCCGGCCGGTGGGCGGCTCGCAGGGGCACGTGCTGGACGAGGCGCTGCGCCCCCTGCCGGGCGGCGTGGCGGGCGAGCTGATCATGGGCGGCGCCGGCGTGGCCCGCGGCTACCTGGGGCGCCCGGCGCCACGGCGGAGAAGTTCATCCCCGACCCGTTCAGCCCCGTCCCCGGCGCGCGGATGTACCGCACCGGCGACCTGGCCCGGCGGCTGGCGGACGGCGAGCTGGAGTACGTCGGCCGCGTGGACTTCCAGGTGAAGGTGCGCGGCTTCCGGGTGGAGACAGGCGAGGTGGAGAGCGCGCTGGCCGCGCATCCCTCCGTCCGCGCCGCCGCCGTCACCGCCCGCGACGACGGGGCGGGCGACCGCCGGCTGGTGGCCTACCTGGTCCCCATCGACCCGGACGGCGTGCCGGCCACGGCGGAGCTGAAGGCGTTTTTGAAGGCCGCGCTCCCGGACTACATGGTCCCTTCGGCCTTCGTGCCGATGGAGGCGTTCCCGCTCACCGGCAGCGGCAAGGTGGACCGCCGCGCCCTTCCCGCCCCCGACGCCTCGCTGCTGGAGCGCGCGCCGGAGCACGTGGCGCCGCGCACGGAGATGGAGCGCGGTGGCGCAGGTGTGGGCGGAGGTGCTGGGGATCGACCGGGTGAGCGCGCACGACGACTTCTTCGCGCTGGGCGGGCACTCGCTGCTGGCCGCGCGGGCGGTGTCGCGGCTGCGCAGGGAGCACGGGATCGAGCTGCCGCTGAGCGCCTTCTTCGACCATCCGACCGTGGAGGCGCCGCCACCGCCGCGCCCGCCGCGCCGGAGGAGCCCGCCATGGAGGCGCTGGCCCGCGGCGGCGGATCGCTGGAGGACATCCTGGCCGCGCTGGAAGGGCTCTCGCTGGAGGAGGCGGAGGCCCTGCTGGCCGCCGCTGAGTAGGGAAGAGGGAATGGGGAACAGGGAAATCGCCTGCTCGCCCGTCCCTGCACTCATAGATCGAAAGGACCGATCCATGACCACGCTCGCCACCGCCGCCGACGAGATCCCGCTTGCCGCCTGGACGCGGGAGATGAAGCAGTCGTCGCTGCGCGAGATCCATACGCTGCTGGGGCGGCCCGGGCTGCTTTCCTTTGCCCTGGGGATGCCCGCGGCGGAGCTCTTTCCCGTCGCCGCCTACGCGCGCGCCGCGGAGCACGTGCTGCACACGGAGCCCGACGCCCTGCAGTACGGCCTGCCGCTGCGCCGCCTGAAGGCCCAGGTGGTGGAGCTGATGGCCCGCCGCGGCGTGGCGTGCACGGAGGCCCAGGTGTTCATCACCTCCGGCGCCCAGCACGCCATGAGCCTGCTGAGCCAGCTGCTGGTGACCCCCGGCGGCACGGTAGTGACGGAGGAGATGGCGTACGACGGGATGCTGAACGCCCTGCGCCCGCTGCAGCCCCGCGTGCTCACCGTGCCCAGCGACCTGGAGACGGGGCTGGACGTGGACGCGCTGCAGGCGCTGCTGGAGAGCGGCGAGCGGCCGGCGCTGGTCTACACCATTCCCGAGGGGCACAACCCGCTGGGCACCAGCATGCCGGAGGCGGGCCGGCGGCGGCTGGTGGAGCTGGCCGCGCGCCACGGCGTACCCCTGGTGGAGGACGACGCCTACGGGCTGCTGGGCTACGACGAGCAGGCGGCGCCGACGCTGCTTTCTCTCGACCCGCGCTGGGTGCTGTACGTGGGGTCGTTCAGCAAGATCATGGCGCCGGCGCTGCGCGTGGGGTGGATCGTGGCCCCCGAGGCGCTGGTGCAGAAGCTCTCGATCCTGAAGCAGGGAAGCGACCTGGACGTCTGCTCGTTCGCGCAGCGCGCGCTGGCGGCGTTCCTGGACCGCGAGGACATCGGCGCGCACGTGGCGCGGCTGCGGGAGGAGTACACCGCCCGCCGCGACGCCATGCTGGCCGCGCTGGCGGCGAACTTTCCCACCTCCGCGCGGTGGAGCTGCCCGCGCGCCGGGATGTTCGTGTGGGTGCAGACGCCGGGCGTGGATACGACGGCGCTGCTGCGCCGCGCGGTGGAGGAGGCCGGCGTGGCCTTCATCCCCGGGCGGGCCTTCTGCGCGGAAGGCGGCACGCGGGGCGGCGAAGCCCTGCGGCTGAACTTCTCGCGCACCACCACCGACGAGATCCACGACGGCATGGCGCGGCTGGGACGGCTGCTGATGCCGCGGGAACCCGTCATTCCCCTCCCCACCGGCTTCCGCCTGCTGGGCGAGGCGGAAGCCAGCTGACCGCAGGACCTGGATTTCCGTTGTCCGCCTGCTGAACCGACGAAACGTCCCATGACCGATATGCATCGGCGGCCTTTCTCCCGAAGAGCGGGAGCTGCTGGCGCATGTTCAGCTTCCGGCTGGCGGGCCGCGCCGGCGACGACGTCGACCACGCCAACGCCCGCCGCGCCACGCTGCTGAGCCTGCAGCCCTCGGTGGAGGCCCGCATCGGCCGGCACCTGAACCTGTCGCTGAGCCACTCCATGCGCCGCCTGTCGCGCGGCGGCGACGAGATCCGGGACGCCGGCCTCACGCAGGGGCAGATCGTCTACCACTTCACCTCGCGGGCGCTGGTGCGGGCCATCATGCAGTACCAGAATCGGACCGCAACCCGGAGATGTACGGCACACCTGTGCAGCGCGAGACGGAGACGTTCTTCTCGCCGTTCCTGTTCTCGTACCGGCTGAACCCGCAGACGCTGCTGTTCGTCAGCTACGGCGACGACCACCTGGGCGAGGACGGGGTGTCGATGGTGCGCACCGGGCGCACGCCGTTCCTCAAGCTGGGGTGCGCCTGGCAGCTGTAAGGGCGCGGGGCGAGGGAGCCGGCGATCGAGTCGGCTCCCGGGCGGAGGACGGCTCTACCTCTCCGCGCGCTTCGCGCGGGGCCCTCTCCCCCGCCCGGCCTTTCGCTCGTTCCTCGCGACGGCGG
>DATAAG010000837.1:0-9197 GCA_036260235.1 Longimicrobium sp. | reverse complement strand
CACCGTGCGCCTCACAGGTGCTTCAGGGCTCCGGTTGCCCGGTTCACCCCGCCTGTTTGGCTACATGTCTCACAGGCATTTCACATGGTGAACTCCTTTCAGTTCACAAGAGAGGTCAGGCTTCGCCTGACGCACCAGAGCCAGCAGAGTCAGCGGAGGAGGTGATCTCGACTCTGCTGACTCTGCTGACTCTGCGTGAGGCCTTCGTTTCCCCTTACTCCGTTGACTCCGTTGACTCCGTGTGAGGCCCGCTTTCCTCAGTTCGGGAAGCTGAAGAGGGACGCGGAGAGGGCGCGGCGGCTGCTGCGGCGCAGCTGCGGGTCGTCGTCGCGGTTGCGGCCCACGGCCTGGCCGATCCCCAGCGTGACCACCGCCCCGCGGCCGGGAACGCCGCCGGTGACCGGCACCGCCACGTCGATGCGGTAGGTGCGGCGCGAGCCGGGCGGGAACGCCGCGCGCAGCCCGAAGCCCACGCTGGCCGCCACCGGCGAGCTCATCCCGAAGGCGTCGCCCCCCACCCACATCTTCCCCACGTCCACGAACAGCGCCGTCCCCAGGTCGAAGAGGCGGGGGTAGGGCCATCCCAGGTAGGCGCGGTGCTCCAGCGTGCCCACCACCCGCCGCTCGCCGGGATACGCGTGCGTGGGCAGCCCCCGCACCCCCGCGCGGCTCCCCATCGTCAGCTGGAAGGGCACCAGGGTGCGCCATCCGCCCACCGCCCGCACCGCCCCCACGAAGGTGTGGCTCCCCTCTTCCGACGGGCGGTAGTACACCCACAGGTCCCCCTGGCCGAAGAGGTTGCGCCACTCCACCTCGTCCGCGTCCGCGCTCAGCTGCCGGCGCGCCTCGCCGCGCGCGCCGAACCCGGCGATCACCCCGCGAAGCGGCGCCGCGGCCAGGGAAAAGCCCACCTCCAGCGACACGTCGTCGTCGTCGGAGAAGGCCGGGAGGCTGCGCCCCACCCCCAGCTCCGCGTCCACCCCCAGCCGCACGTCCTCCGTTCCGCGCACCGCGTCCAGCGCGCGCCGCCGCTCGAACCACACGTTGCGCTGGCCGGCCAGGAACACCACCCGCACGCTGGAGATGGTGTCCAGCCCCGTCACCACCGGCGGCGGCTCGCCGGGCGCTACCTGCCGCATGGGCTCGTCGCCGCCGCCGTCCACGGAAAGGTAGTCGCGCGGGTACTCCGTCCACTCCCCCGCCAGCGCCAGTCCGAACAGGGTGAGCCGCCCCCGCCGCCCCGTCCGCACCACCGCGCCCAGGTCGAACGAGCGGCGCTCCTCCTCGAAGTAGCGCCGCCGCACCCCGCCGTCCTCGTCGGGGACGTAGATCACGAAGTTGTGCTCGTCCTGCTCCACCTGCTGCCGGAACGCCCAGCGGCCGGCCTCGCCGCGAAAGGGGTACGAGAGCCGCTGGACGAACGAGACGCCCACCGGCGTCCTCGCCACCCCCAGCTCCGCGTCCAGCCGCGTCCGGAAGAGCTGGCGCGTCCCCACCCTGGCGCCGTAGACGCGCTCTCCCTGGTGCTGCTTCACGTAGCCGGAGACGTGCTGGCCGGTCCCCAGCAGGTTATCCTCGCGCAGCTCCACCCCGGTGAGCTGCCACGCCCCCTCATCGTTGTCCCACTGCGGCTCCAGCCGCATGGACCACTCGTCGCGCGTCTCCACCACCACGTGCTGGCTGCCGTCCGGCTGTCGCACCGCGAACACGTCGGCGTCGGCGATGAAGGAAAGGCTGCGCAGCAGGCGCTCGGAGTCCTCCAGCAGGGCGGGAACGTAGCAGTCGCCGGTGCGGAACAGCAGCTCGCGCAGGATCACGCCCTCGCGCGTGCGCACGTGCATGCGGTTGGCCGTGCGGTACGCCCAGTTGAAGCGCGCGTCCAGATCTTCGCTTCCAACGTCGAAAACGGAGCGGTTGTCGACGAAGATCTCCGACACCACGCCGTCGGGGCACACGGCCTCCCCCTCCTGCGCACCCGCCGGCACGGCGAGCGCCAGCGCCGCCGCGAGGGCAGGCGCCGCAGGGCGAAGGAGGGGTGGGAGGCGCATGCCGCTCAAGTGCTTGCCTCGTCGGTTCTTGTGCCCGCCGCGCGACGCACGGGGGTGGGCCGGGAGCGTGGCTTGTACCGCGGGGGGTGGGCAATGTTCGGGCCGGGTGCCGGAGCGCGCACAAAAGCGGGCGGGGCCCCCGTGGGAGCCCCGCCGGTGCGCCGTCCTGGCCACTGGGCGCGAAGCGGCCCGGACCCTCGTTCCGGGTCCGGGCCGCTTGCGCCGGCGAGGGCGTGGTCAGCCCCCGCTGGTGACGATCCCGCCACCGCGGTTCTCCGTGGCGTCTTCCGCGGCGGTGATGCTTCCGGTGCAGGCGGCAAGGGTGGCGAGCAGAACGGCCATCACGAGCTTGCGAACCATAGGTCTGCTCCAGGGAAGGGACGCGATAGATCTGGCGGGAAAAGGTAATTTAGCGACCCATCATGCGTCTCGCCAGACCCCACCTGGCTAATCCCCCGACAACGCCAGCGGCTGCTCGGGCTCTTCCGGCTCCGGAGGAGGCGACGAATTGAGCACCGCCGTACGCAGTTCCGCAAGCGCGGCCTCCGCCCGGGCCAGGTCTCTGACCGCACCCAGGTTGCGGAAGATCTCGCAGGCACGCTCCAGATACGCCTGGGCCTCTTCGGTACCGCCGTTCTGGCGGCGCATCTCCGCGTACGAGGTAAGCGTCTCTGCCTCCAGGAACGGATACCGCTTCTCCCGGGCGATCTCCAGCGACTTTTCGTAGAAGGTGAACCCGTCCTCATCGCAGCGGGCGCGGGCCAGGTTGCCCAGGTGGCGGTAGGTGTGGCCCAGCGTGTAGGGAGACCGCGACGCGATGGCGTGCTCCTCCGCCACGCGGGCGAACTCCTCCGCCTCGGTCAGGTAGCCCTCGAGCAGGCACGCATCGGCGGCGTCGGCCGCCAGGATCGCCTTGATGGACGGCGGGATGGGGAGGTCCATCCCGGCATGGTACACGGCGCGCGCGTCGCCAAGGCGTCCCTGCGCCTCGCGCAGATGGCCGAGGTTGATGTAACAGACAGCAAGGTCCACGGGAGAGTCGACCGTCTTCCAGAATGCGGCGGCCCTCTCCAGCCATTCGTCCGCCTCCTCCAGGCGCCCCGTGCGGGTGCTGACGTTCCCCATGTTGTTGAACAGCTGGCCCCGCTCCAGCTGCAGGCTGGCGCCGGCCTCGCCCTCGGCGAGCGCGAGCGCCTGACGGTACACCTTTTCGGCTTCCGCCCAGCGGCCCTGGTACATGCTCACGTTGCCGCCGCCCGTCAGCGCGATGACCTCGCTCCGCAGGTCATCCGAATCGCGCGCAAGGTCCGCGCTGCGGCCATAGAACGCCGTTGCCTCCTTGAAGTCGCCCAGCGCAAGCGCCACCCGCCCCAGCCGCCGCAGCGCCAGGATCTGCAGGCCTTTCTCAAGAAGCGGGAGTGAGACCGTCAGCGCTGCGCGGTAGCACTGATACGCCCCGACCGCCCGGCCCGATGCCTCGTGGCGCTCTCCCAGCGTGATCAGTCCCCGAGCAGCCTCTTCCGTCTGCCCGGCGAAGAAGCTTCGGAACACCGGCCGCAGACCCTCGTGCAGCTGCGTAATGTGCTGCAGCACCGCCTGTTCGGCCTGCGCGATCGCGCGCTCGACGGCTTCGGGCGGCAGGATCCGCTTGTCGATCGTGGTATAGGAGCTCGAGCTGTCCCAGGTCCTCTGCGGGTCGGGGACTGCAGCGCCCATCAGCTGCAGGCGAAGCACCTCCAGCTCCTCCACCGTGGGAAGGAGACGAAGCAGGTCTTCGACGGTGGCTTCGGAACGAGACACAACCATTACACCTGGTAGGAAGGCAGCGAACTCAGCCCCCGGAAGTCACCATGCCGCCACCCCGCGCCTCGGTGGTGCCGTACGTGGAGAAGTGGTCGGTGAAGGTGCGCAGCCGCTGTCCATCGGAGGTCACGCTGCCGCCCATGTCCACCCAGACGTCGTTCCACCAGACGATGCGCGGCGTGGCCGAGCTTTCGATGCTGGTGCCGCTGAAGGGAAGCTCAATCGCGACCGGCCTGAGGAACTCCTTGCCGTGGGGCCCGAACTCGGCGACCACGCGCTCGGCGGCATGCGGCTCCACCGGCAGCCGGATGCTGAACATGGTCACCTTGTCCACCGCCCCCGGCGGCACCTCGATGGCGAACCCGAGGAAATCCAGTCGCCCTCCCTCGGGCCCGATCCACTTCTTGGCCCAGGCGATGGTGATCTGCGGGGTCTGGCGGAACTTGGCGAGCGCGTCGAGGTCCGGACTGGCGCCCTCGCTGAACGAGGGAACACCCTGGTGGGGAGCCAGCGGTGCACCCGCATCGGCGCAGCCCGCAGCCAGCACGGCGAGCGCCAGCGTGAAGGCGGCACCAAGCTTACGGATGGTGGGGATCATTCAACGTCCTCCGGATCTGTGTAAGGGAGGGGATGCCCGCTGGCAGAGCACAGCGCGTACCGTACGGGCACACGAAAGGGGCGCGATTCGCAAGCTGCTGTAATATAACTACTTATGGGCCAATCAGCCAAGGATTGACCCGCCGCCTGCGCCGTTGCGCACCGCACCGAAAGTGTGCGGAGCGCACCAGATGGTGCAACCCGCACACCGCCGGCGTATCAGTTGTGCTCGATTCCGTAGTCCGTGATCTTGCGCCGCAGGGTGTTGCGGTGAATGCCCAGCCGCTCCGCCGCGACGGTGACGTTGTTCCCCGTCTCGCGCAGGGCGCGGCGGATCATTCGTTTCTCCATCTCCTCCAGCGTCACCAGCGGGGGCTCCGCGGGGCCGGGGCCGGAGCCGTTGAGCGCGGGCGGCTCGGGGGGGTGCAGGATGTCGGCGGGAAGGTGCTGCGGAAGGAGGATCTCGCCGTCGGCCATCACCACGGCCCGCTCCGCCGCGTTGCGCAGCTGGCGCACGTTGCCGGGCCAGGGGTGCCGGTGCAGCACGCTGAACACCTCCTCCGCCACCGCGCGCACGGGGCGCCCGTGCTCCCGGGCGTAGTGGGCGAAGAAGTGCATGGAGAGCAGGTCCAGGTCGCTGCCGCGCTCGCGCAGCGGCGGCAGCATTACGGTGACCACCGCCAGGCGGTAGTACAGGTCCTCGCGAAAGCGCCCCTCGCGCACCGCCTGGGCCAGGTCGCGGTTGGTGGCCGCGACGATGCGCACGTCGATGGACACGGGCGAGCCGCCGCCCACCCGCTCCACCTCGCGCTCCTGGATGGCGCGCAGGATCTTGCTCTGCAGCGCCATGGACATGTCGCCGATCTCGTCCAGGAAGAGCGTGCCCCCGTGCGCGCGCTCGAAGCGCCCGATGCGCCGCCCGATGGCGCCGGTAAAGGCGCCCTTCTCGTGGCCGAAGAGCTCGCTTTCCAGCAGGTTCTCGGGGATGGCGGCGCAGTTGATGGCCACGAAGGGCCCGCGGCTGCGGCGCGAGCGGGCGTGCAGCACGCGGGCCACCATCTCCTTCCCGGTGCCGCTCTCGCCCAGCACCAGCACGGTGGCGTCGCTGGTGGCGGCGCGGGCGACGGCCTTGAAGACGCCCATCATCTGCGCGCTGGCGCCCACGATGGCGTCCTCGCTGGTCTTCGCCGCCTCCGGCAGGGGGCGCAGCCGCTTGATCTCTTCGATCCCCAGCAGGATCTCGCGCACGCGGCCGCGCGGGAGCGGCTTGGGGAGCACGTCGTGCGCGCCCTGGCGAATGGCCTCCATCGCCAGGTCCATGGTGGGCTGCGAGGTGAGCAGCACCACGGGGGCCATCCCGCCGTCCTCGTGCAGGCGCCCCAGGATCTCCAGCCCCGCCCCCGAGAAGTCGGCGTCCAGCAGGATGAGGTCCCAGCTCCGGGACGCGATCATGCGCAGCCCTTCGGAGAGGGACTGCGCGGAGAACAGTTCCGCGTCGTCCAACTCCGGTTCGAGCGTCCGACCGATGCTCCGGTCCGCGTCGAGGAGAAGAACCTTCAAGGTGGGGTGGGGCGTATTTCGTTACGGAGGCTTCTTGGGCAATCTCGCCAATATACGGTTTGTCACACGCTGGCGCAAACGTTCAGGCGCGTCCCGCGCGGTCCGCACGCTTTGCGCCTGCGCGGGATCAACTCCGCACGGAATGGCGCCTCTGCGGCTGATTGTGGATGGGCCATCCGGACGGGAAAGGAGTGCCGGGCGACTCCTGCCTGCCCGCTGCACTCGCCGCGGGGACGGCGGAACGGCCCGCGCAGAACGGTGCGGGCCTTCGCTTGCAGCTGCTTTGACGGCGCAGGGACGCAAAGCGTTGTCACCCGTGAGATGTGCCGCGCAGGTCCTGCCCCTGCCATCCCCGGCGTCCCGGCCGAACGGACCGGCCGCCCCGCCGGCCCCAGCGTGCCCGCACCGTGTCCGCCGGGTCGGACGGCGTGCGATCTTCGCGGCGAGCCCGGTCGCTGTCGCGGACGGAAGGCTCCGCGCCCGGACCCGGGCTGGCACGGCGCCTGCCCCGGCGGTCCCTTGCCCGGATGCGAGGCCGTCACGTAGGTTGACGCGCGCGCGAGCCCGCGGAACGCCACCCGACGAGAACACACCGGAGACGGAGAGATGAAGTTCGCCATGATCGCCGCCGTGCTGATGACCCTTCCCGCGATCGCGGGCCTGATCTACTCGCTCATCGCCGGCAACGAGATGCTGATGTACGCGGCGCTGGCGAGCCTGGGGCTGAACTCGCTCCCCTTCATCGCGGCGGGATTCCTGATGCGGCGCACCGGCGGCGGCGGCAGCGACCTGGGGCACTGAGCCCGTCAGCGCAGCACCCGCAGCACCCCGGGCTCCAGCAGGTACAGGCGCCCCCGGACGTCGAACGCGGCGTCCAGGGGCGCCGTCTTCGTCTCCCCCAGCGGGCGGCCCGTCAGGGCGTCCAGCATGGCCAGGCGGGCGCCGCGCCCCCGCCCCAGCACCGCCACCTGCCGCCCCGCCGGGTCCACCCGCACCTCCACGGCGCCGTCGGAGCCGCCCACGGACGGCGACTCCGCCCACACCCGCCGCAGCTCCTGCCGCACGTGCCGCAGCCGCACCACCGCCCCGCCCGGCAGCACGCCGTACAGCGTGCCGTCCGGCCCCGCGGCCAGCCCCCGCACCGGCTCGTCCTGCTCCGCCGCGAAGAGCACGCGCCCGCTGGCCGCGTCGCGCACCTGCACGGCGGCCGGGACGTCGCCGGCGCGGTCCACGGAGACGTAGACGCGGTCCGCCAGCGGCGACACGGCCAGCCCCACGGCCTCGCCCCCCGTCTCCGGCCACCCCCACCGGGGGGTCAGGGTGGCCGGGTCCAGCCCGATGACCCCGCCGCGCCGGTTGGCGGTGAACACCCAGCGGCCGCGGGGGTCGCGCGCCGCCGCCCGCAGCGTGGTGGAGCCCCAGCCGCCGGCCACCGAGTCCGCCCCCGCCGGGGCCACCACCAGCCGCCGGGGCCCGGCGGCGATCACCAGCCGCTCGCCGGCGCGCCAGAGCAGGCGCGGCACGGAATCGCCCGGCAACCTGACGGAGGCGACGGCGCGGCCGGCGGAGTCGATCCCCGTCAGCCGCCCCCGCTCGCCGATCCAGGCGATCCCGGCGGAGTCGATGGCCAGGGTGGCCCCCGGGGCCACGGGGCGCGGCAGGGGGATGCTGCGGGCGGTGGGGAGCGTCTCGCGCGGCCGGCAGGCGGCGCCCGCGAGCAGCACCAGGAGCAGCGATGCGGCGCGCGCCCTTGCGGCGGTCATGCGGCGCATGGAATCATTCCCCTCCCGTCCGGAGTATCAGCCGGCCCGTACGGCGCGCGCCGCCCGCAGCGTTCCTTCGCGCGCCGCGCCCCGGCACCCATGCGCTCCCGATGCTGCACGAAGACGTTCTTTCCCTGATCCACGACGCGCTGGACGAGTCCGCCCGCGCCACGCTGGCGCTGCGCGCCGCGGCGCCCGACGTGGCCCGCGTGGCCGCGCGCATCGCGGACGCGTTCCGCGCCGGCGGGCGGCTGTACGCCTGCGGCAACGGCGGCAGCGCCTGCGACGCCATGCACCTGGTGGAGGAGCTGGTGGCGCGCTACAAGCGCGAGCGGCCGGGGCTGCCGGCGCACCACCTGCTGGACGCGGCCACGCTCACCTGCTGGAGCAACGACTACGACTTCGCCACGGTGTTCAGCCGCCAGGTGGAGACGATGGTGCGCCCCGGCGACGTGCTGGTGGCCATCAGCACCAGCGGCAGCTCGCCCAACGTGCTGCTGGCGGTGGACGCCGCCAACGCGCGCGGGGCGCTGACCGTGGGGCTCACGGGGCGCGACGGGGGCCGGCTGCGCGAGACCTGCGGCGAGTGCCTGGTGGTGCCCGCGCACGCCACGGAGCGCATCCAGGAGGGGCACATCACCCTCATCCACCTGATCTGCGAGCTGGTGGAGCGCACGCTCTTTCCGGAGCCCGCACTCCCCGCCTGACCGTATCCGATTCGCCACGCCCAACCGCATCCCCCATGTCCAGGATCATCCCCGCCGCCGTTCTGCTTGCCGCGCTGCTCTCCGCCTGCGGCGAGCGCGGGCCCACGCCGGAGCAGCTGGAGGCGCGGCGCAACGCGCGGCTGGACGCCTGCGTGGCCGAGGCGCTCTCCATCAACGCCCGCTCGCGGCTGGCCACGCTGGACAGCCTGCTGATGCAGAGCCAGGCCCGCGGCAGCGTTCCCGCGCTGGTGAGCGCGCCGCACAAGTTCGCGCAGGTGTACGCCACCTACGCGGACCTGCGCGCCCACGAGACGGCGTACCGCGACAGCGCGTACAGCGCCACAAGCAAGGAAGACTCCACCCGCTACGAGCAGGAGGCGGCGCGGTATCGCGTCAACCGCCCCTCCCCGGAGAGCCTGGAGGAGAACGTGATCCGCGACTACATCCGCGACTTCGCCGTGTCGCGCAACAACCCCGACCATGGGTGCTATCACCTGGTGCGGGGGGAGGAGGTGAAGGAGGAGGGGGAGTGATGGAGTGATGGGGGTGATGGGGTGAACTTGAGAGTTCCCCGCCCTGGCGGTTGATGCCCCTTGCGAATCTAAACCGGGAATCGCCGCGCCCGCGCCGGAGCGACTGAAGTCGCCGCTGGAAATTCGCAAAGTCCGCCTGCGCGGACTGCATCGCTGCCTCAGGAGCGTGGTGGCGAGTTCCGGTGG